>DASVVF010001064.1:0-6871 GCA_036386695.1 Catenuloplanes sp.
TGGAGGTCCAGTTGGTACCCAGGCTGGGGAAGGCGTAGCTGGCGATCCCCGAGTTGCTGTCGACGCTGCTGGCCGTCGCCGTGAACGCGCCGGTGCTCGCCCCGGACCGGTAGAAGACGGTGCTGCCGCTGCCGGACCAGAAGGTGTTGCTGAACCCGGAGAACGCCAGGGTCGGGGTGGAGGAGGCGGTGGTGTCGACCTTGATGTCGCCGCTGGTGTACGTGGTCGCGTTGCCGCGGGTGTCGGTCACCATGTACCGGTACCGGTAACACGCCTGGGCCGTGACTGTGTCGGCAAACGGGCTGCTCGGATCGGTGCCGCCGGTCAGCGTGGCGTAGCTGCCGAACGTGCCGCAGGTGGCATTGGCGGTGCCGGCGGAGCTCAAGGTGGCAGTGGCCCGGGTCAGTGTGGCGCCCGTGGCGGCCACGCCGGCGCTGTCGGCGCCCTTGCTGAAGCCGATGCTCAGCGACGTCGAGGTGGAGTACCGGCTGCCCGTGCCGACGAGTCCAACGGCGTCGACGGCGCCGCCGGCGGGGCCCAGGGCGTCGGTGCTGCGGGCCAGGTTGAAGTGGTCGGCGATTTTCTGTGCGCCGAGGACGGTTGAGTAGAGGGACACCTCGTCGAGGGAGCCGTTGAAATAGCCGCCGGAGTTGCCGTTACCGGTCAGCGGCAGGGCGGCGCCGATGCCGAAGCTGCCGTCGACGTCCATGACCGTGTTGCGAACGGTGGCCTCTGCGCCCAGCAGCACGCCGTCGATGTAGACGGCCAGGGTGGTGCCGTCGTAGGTGTTCACCACGTGGTGCCAGGCGCCGTCGGTGACCGGGGTGGCCAGCGGGAAGGTGATGTCCTTACCGGCGCCCCCGAAGCCCCAGGCGACGATGTCGTTGTTGTTGGCCCGCAGATACAGCCCGAACTCCTGCGTGTCGCCGAAGGACCCGTACTCGAACAGGGTCTGCCGAGCGACGCTGGTGGTCTTGAACCACATTTCGACCGAGCGGGGGGCTGCCCCGATGGGGATTCCGGTGGTGGCAAGGGCCTGCGAGTAGTCGTCGGTGCCGTCGTAGGTCACCGCGGTGTTCGTGTCTCCGGTGATCGCGCCCGCGGTCCCCAGGGCGGGGCCGTTGGCGTAGGAGCCGGTGTTGGTGCCCTTGCTGTCGGCCATCACGGTGCCGCTCGACTCGCCGAGGCGCCAGTAGCTGAGCAGGCTGGCGTCCGCGGCCACGGCACCGGCGTAGCCGACCTTGGCGACGCTGCCGCTGTGCCAGAACGCCGTGTTCCCGACGTTGTCGCTCATTATGTACTGGTAGTCGTAGCAGTTGCCGCTCGTGACGGTGCTGTCGGTGTAGGGCGAGGTGGGATTTTCGACGTTGACCGTGGTGGTGGCGCCAACGCACACATCGTTGACCAGGGGTGTCGACGTCCGCTTCAGGCGCCCCGACGTGGGGTTGATACCGGAGCCGGTGTCGGCGGTGGCACCGGTGAAGGTGACCGTCACCGCCAGGCCGGTGGTGTACCCGTTGACGTGGCTGGCGCTGCCGCCGGTGGGTGCGGACCCGTCGACCGTGGGGGTGAAGGCGGTTGCGGTGGACGTGAGGGTGTTGTTGCCGGTGGCGGTGATGTTCTTCGCGCCGGGGGCAGTCGGGCTGGCGGTCCAGCTGTAGGTGTTGACGCCGGTCGCCCCCGGGGTGGAGGTCCAGCCGGTGCCCAGCGTCGGGAAGGCGTAGGAGGCGATGCCGGAGGCCAGGTCCGCCCCGAGGGCGGTGGTGGTGAACGACCCGGTGGCGGCCGACCGGTAGTAGACGGTCATCCCGACGGGGTACGCGTTGGTGAGGGCGGAGAAGGCCAGGGTGGGCGCCGACGGGGCGGTGGTGTCGACCTTGATGTCGCCGCTGGTCTGGGTGGTGGTGTTGCCCACGTTGTCACTCACGACGTACTGGTAGCGGTAGCAGGCCTGGTCGGTGACGGTGTCGGCCTTCGGGCTGGCCGGGTCGGTGCCGCCGGTGATCAGGGTGTAGCCGCTGAACGTGCCGCAGACCCCGTTGGTGGTTCCCGGTGAGGTCAGGGTGGCGGTGGCGCGGGACAGTTGCGCGCCGGTGACGGCGGTTCCGTCCTTGGTGGTGGCGATGCTCAGGGTGGTGGAGGTGGAGTAGCGGCTGCCGGTGCCGAGCAGGCCGGTGGCGTCGACGGTCACCCCGCCGGGGCCGGTGGAGTCGTTGACCAGCGTCAGTTGGGTGGTGACGGTGTTGCCGGCGGTGTCGGTGCCGGTGACCGTCTCGGTGGGTGAGGTGGTGGCGCCGGCGGTCCAGCTGAAGGTGGCCGACACGTACGGGCCGCCGGTGGGTGTGGTGACGGTGGAGGAGGTGTGGGTGAAACCGGTGCTGGTGCCGGACAGGGTGGCGGTGCCGGAGGACGCCGCGCCCGAGCCGCCGCTGTCGGTGAGGGTGTTGGTCACCGTGAACGACCCAGTGGCGGCGCCACGGTAGTAGATCGTGTTCCCGCTCTTGACCGCGTTGCCGGTCACGTTGGACAGGGTCAGGGCGTTGACCGGGGCGACGGTGTCGATGTTGACGTTCTTGTTCTGGACGGCTGAGGAGTTGCCGGCGTCGTCGGTGGCGTAGTACCTGACCGTGGCGGTGGCGGCCACCGGGATCGGGGCGGAGTACACGACGACGGTGCCCGAGCTGACCGGGTCGCTGCCGTCGACGGTGTAGCGGATCTGGTTGATGCCCGAGCCGGCACCATCGGCGCCGGTCAGGGTCACCGACACGGGCGAGGTGTTGTTCCACCCGGCGCCGTTGGCGGCCGGGGACAGCGCAGCTGCGGCGGTCGGTGCGGTCAGGTCCACGGTGATGCTGAAGCTGGCCAGCGAGCCGCCGGCACCGACGGCGTAGACGGTGTGGTCGCCCTCGCTGGTGCCGGCCGGGATGGTCAGGGCGGTGATCGTCGCGGCGCCGCCGGCGCCGGTGGTGGCCGGGGAGCCGGTCAGCGCGGTGCCGGCGTCCAGCCGGTAGGTCAGGCCCTCGTTGGCGCCGAAGCCGGTCAGGGTGCCGGTGGTCGTCGCGGGCAGCGGGGCACCGAAGTCGGTGCGGGCCAGAGTCAGCACCGACGCACCCACGCCGACCTGGGCGCTCTTGAGTGATTCCGCGCCCTGCCAGTTGGTGCCGATCAGCGGGGTGACGCTGTATTTCCAGTTGCCCATCGGCACGCCGGCCTCGGTGCAGGTCAACGCCGTGATCGTGCCGGCGCAACCGGTTCCGGTCGTCTGTACCACCGACGTCGCGGCGTCGTAGCGCTTGACGACGTAGCCGGACACGGCCTGGGTGTTGGTCATGGTTCCGGCCGGCCAGCTGACCGCCACGGCCTGCGCTACCCCGACCACGGCCGTCGGGGTGGGGGCCTGGTTGACACTGGCCGCGTTCGCCGCGCCGTTGCCGCCGGGCGTGGTGATACCGCCCCAGTACGCCCACGCCGTAGCCGCCGTCGCGGCCGCCACGGCGAAGGCGAGCAGCAGGATGGCGAGCCGGCGCCGCGAGGTGCGCCACCAGCCACGGCCGCCGACAACCGAACCGCTACCGACGGCCTGGCGGCCGTCGGTAGCCTGGTGGCGCTCGGTCACCGCGTCCTGGGGACCCGGCGGGCCGGCGGTGCCGAACAGCCTCGCACGCAGGTCGGCCAGGTCGGCGCCGGATTCGACCGGACGCGCGTCCCGCCCGGCCGCGATCGGGTGCGCCCCGTCGGGATCGAGTACGGCCGGGTCCAGCCCGTCGGGGTCCAGTTCGGACACTTGACGGTCCAGCTCGACCGGGACGTCCGCGCCGGCCGACACGTCACCGGGTGCTGATCCGTCGTTGGTCGTAGACAGGTCATCGGTGGCTGATGGGTCTCCGGTGGTGGAGACGGTGTCGACGGCTGATACTTCCTCGGTGGCGGACAGACTGTGGGGGACGGACTGGTCCCCGGTTGTTGCCAGGTGGTCGACCGCCGACACGTCCGCGGTGGCCGACAGGTTGTCCGCGGTTGACACGTCGTCGGTGGCTGGCGGGCGCGGGGCGGGCAGGTCGCCGCTGGCCGACGCGTCGTGCGGGACCCGGCCATGGTCGGCGTCCGGGCGCGTACCCTGCGGGCCCTTCGTCCGTGCGGCCCGTAGGCGCAGGACGTTGGCCAGGAAAGCGACGATGGCGGCGAGCAGCACCCACCCGGCGGCCTGCCGACGTTCCGGGATCATGACCCGAACCCGGCGTGGTAGTGGTCGGCGACGGTCGGCGCGGTCAGCGCCGTGTTGTAGATCGCGACCTCGTCCAGCGCGCCGGCGAAGTAGTTGGCGCCGCTGGCCAGCCGCCCGAAGTTGATGTTGGCCGAGGCGTTCAGCGAAGCCGTGCTGCCGGTGGCGGTGCCGACCGACGCGCCGTCGACGTACAGGTTGAACGCGCCGGAGGTCCTGGTGCGGGTCAGCACGACGTGGTGCCACTCGCCGTTGTTGTACCCGGTCGCCGAGCGGATAGAGAGGTCCGGGCTGCCACCGATACCACCGATGATCATACCGTCGGCCCGCAGCGACACCCCGAAGTCGTTGGGCGGGGCGACGGTCACCTCGGCGTCGACCAGCCCGGCGCCCTGCCACCAGGACGGTGGGCTGTACGCCTGGGTGCTACGCCCCTGGGTGGAGGAGAACCAGAACTCGATGCTGAAGTCGTCGGCGATCTGCCGGCTCACCGTGGCGTACTGGTTGGTGCCGTCGAAACGTACGGCGGTGTTGAAGTCGCCGGCCAACGCACCCGGAACATTGAGCAGGGGGCCGTTGACGTACGTGCCCGGGTTCACCCCACGGCGGTCGGTGACCGTCGTGCCGGTGTTCCCGACCACCCGCACGTTGTCCAGGTGCAGGCCGGTGGCGTTGGTGTTGGCGCCGGTCGTGCCGGTCTTCCAGTCGCCGTCGAGGATTCCGCCGCGCCCGGCGGCGACGATCGCGCCGTCGGTGGCGGAAGCCCGTACCACCTCGTTGACGTAGAGCTTGATCGCAGAGCCGATCATGTCCAGGCGCAGGCGGTACGTCTGCCCGACCGTCAGCGCGCCGCTGGTGGAGGTGGCCAGGTCGGTGCTCACCCCGTTGGCGTAGCGCAGCAGGTGCCAGGCGGTGTCCGACTGCTGGTAGCGGGCATAGTAGAAGGTCCCGTTCGGGTTGTCGGTGGCGACCCGACCGATCACCCCGGTCATGTCCCCGGCAACGGTCGAGCGGACATACACGTCGGCCTGGACGGCGTAGTTCGCGTCCGCGGCGGCACCGGAGGCGGTGTACACGGTGTACCCGCCGTCGCGGCGCAACCGGTTGGCGTCGGTGACGACCTCGTCAGCCGACTCACTACCGGGCAGCGCGATCCAGCTCGCACCGGTCTCGCCGGTGTGCGACTGCAGCGTCGAGCCCGGGGTGTCCGTGAACGCGTCGGCCACGTTCGGGTCGTCGCCCAGCCGCCAGTAATTCAGCACGCCGGACGTGGTCAACGTCGACGTCAGGTAGTCCGCGCTGGCGCTCAGGTACACGGTGAAGGTGGCGCCCTGGCAGGACTGCGCGGCGTTCAACGCCATCGACAGCGCCCCGGTCAGGCTCACCGCGAGGGAACCGTTGGTGACACCCACCTTCGGTGGCACCGACCAGCCCGCACCGCCGTTGGTCTGCGCGATGAACGACAGTGACGACACCCCGCAGCCGGCATGGCCGGCGTCCACCGTGTACCCGTTGGTGCCCTGCCCGGTGTCCAACGACAATGCTCCGATCCGGGCCGTGTACGGGTTGGGGTTGCTGATGGCCAGCGCCACATCGGCCTGGCCGCCGGGGTGCAACCGCCCGGACGGCGTACCGGGGGTGACGGTCAACGGCAACCCCGCCATCGTCTGGGCGTCCGCGTTGCCGGAACCGCTGGTCGTCCAGTAGGCGAACGCCCCGGACGTCACGGTCAACGCCACCACCACGCCGAAGATCTGCGCCATCCGCAGCCGCCCGGCCCGGGTCCGCAATGCCCGTACGCCCAGCCAGGAGCGTCGACTCCGGCTGGCCGGGGCGGGTGCGACCGGCGGGTTCACGCGGCGACCTTCGCGGCGGTCCCGGTCAGGGCCAGGGTGATCAGGGCGCGCTTGCAGGGGTCCTGGTTGGCGACGAAGTTGAGCATGGTCAGTTGCGGCCATTCGGCGGCCTGGAAGCCGAGCTCGTCCAGGCCGCGGGTGCCGGTCGCCTCGACGACGAAGCCGAGGTCGCCGGTGAACTGGCGGACTTCGAAGTTGCGACCGTCGCATCCGTCGGGGTCGCCGCCGTTGCTGATCGCGATGGTGCTGACCCGCACCTCAAGGCGCTTCACGACGATCGGGAAGGAGTTCGGGTTGGTCAACGCCAGCCGGATCGGAACGGTCTTTCCCGGTCCGGGCGCCGCCTGGGTGGAACCGGAGATGGTGAACGGCTCCTCGACCGGCGTGGCGAGCATGAACTGGCCGATCGAGCCGTGCTCGAAGGCCACGTACGCGAGGTAGACGCCACCGCTGACGGCCATCACCCCGGCGCTCAGGACCCCAACGATGGTGACCTTGATGCCGGCTGAGCAGTGCGCCCATGCGTCGATCATCAGTTCTCCATTCGGTCCGAGGTAGCGAACGGCCGGGGGCAGGACCGACGGGCGGCCGCGGCTGGCGGCCGCCCGCCGGTCACGGGTCGGACCGGACGGACTACACGACGGTGAAGGAGAGGTTGACGGTGGTGTTCTTGCAGTCGTCCTGGTTCGAGCCGCTGTTGAGCATGGCGATCGTGCCGCTCTTCTTGGCGGTCAGGCGGGTGAACGCGGTCGTGCCCGGGGCCAGGTCGACACCCAACGCGTCGGGCTGCACC
>DASVVF010001065.1:0-7320 GCA_036386695.1 Catenuloplanes sp.
TTGCCCCGGATCGGCAGGATCGCCTGGAACTCCGAGTCGCGGCCCTGCTTGGCCGAACCACCGGCCGAGTCGCCTTCCACAATGAACATCTCGCTGCGCCGGGGGTCGGTCGACCGGCAGTCGGCCAGCTTGCCGGGCATCGAGCCGGACTCCAGCAGCGACTTGCGCCGGGCCAACTTGCGCGCCTGCTGGGCGGCGATGCGGGCCCGGGCGGCCTGGGACGCCTTCGTGATGATCGTGCGTGCCTCGGCCGGGTTGCGCTCGAACCAGTCGACCAGCCACTCGTTCGCGGCCTTCTGCACGAAGCTCTTGGCCTCGGTGTTGCCGAGCTTGGTCTTGGTCTGCCCCTCGAACTGCGGGTTGGCCAGCTTCACCGAGATGATCGCGGCCAAGCCTTCCCGGACGTCTTCCCCGGAGAGCTTCTCGTCGCCCTTGAGGATCTTCTTGTCCGCGCCGTACTTGTTGATGATGCCGGTCAACGCCGCCCGGAACCCCTCTTCGTGGGTGCCGCCCTCATGGGTGTTGATCGTATTGGCGAAGGTGTAGACCGACTCGCCGTACGACTCGTTCCACTGCATGGCCACCTCGACGGCGATGCCGTCGCCCTGGGCGCCGAACTCGACCACCGACTTGTGGATCGCGGTCTTGGTCTGGTTGAGGTGGCGGACGAAGTCGGCGATGCCGTCCTTGTAGCAGAACGTGACGTCCTTCTCGCCCAACTCCTGACCCTCGGTGGGCCGCTCGTCGCGCAGGACGATCGTCAGCCCCCGGTTGAGGAAGGCGTACTCCTGGATCCGGCGGTAGATCGTCTCGAACTTGTATTCGGTGGACTCGAAGATCGTGGGATCCGGCCAGAAGGTGACGGTCGTACCGGTCCGCTCGGTCGGCTCCGACTTCTCCAACTGCCCGACCGGCTTGGTGTTGCGGAACGACTGCCGCCAGTGGAAGCCGGCCTTGCGGACCTCCACGTCGACCCGGGTGGACAACGCGTTGACCACCGATATGCCGACGCCGTGCAGGCCACCGGAGACGGTGTACGCCTTGCCCTCGAACTTTCCGCCGGCGTGCAGCATGGTCAGCGCCATCTCGACACCCGAGAGCTTGGTCTTCGGGTGGATGTCGACCGGGATGCCGCGGCCGTTGTCGACCACCCGGACCCCGCCGTCGGCGAGCAGCGAGACCTCGATGGTGTCGCAGTATCCGGCGAGCGCCTCGTCGACCGCGTTGTCGACGACCTCCCAGACCAGGTGGTGCAGACCCCGCTCGCCGGTCGAACCGATGTACATACCGGGTCGCTTACGCACCGCCTCGAGGCCTTCAAGCGCGGTGAGGGACGAGGCGGTGTAGTTGTCCTGCGGTTTCGGCGTTGGCACCCTGGGTCACTTTCTCGCTCCCCTGCCGCGCGCGGCACAGGTGCGGGTTCGGCGGGCGGCAGCGGCGGCCGGCGCGCAGGGCTCACCGGCAAGCGACAACCCGCAGGAACGAGTGCACCACCGGTGGAGCCGAGTGCGCCGGTCGCCGCGGTCGCCCGCGATCGTGATCGGCTGAGATTGCCGTACGCAGCGTGACCGGATGCACCCATCCGTGTCGTCATGCCGCGCGGCGTTCCCGGTCGTCTCCGATTCTACTGCGCGACACCGATAGAATTGGCACCCGGCACCGCGTAATCGCCCCTGAGAACTCCGTAGCCGGCCGAACAGCTCCATCCGCAACTCCCCCCACACGTCCCGTGGCATGGCCGCGCGCCACCGACCGACACGGCGTCGCTGCCAGCCGGCCCGACGACCCGCCACGGCGGGTGAGCGCACGTCCACCGATACGGTGGGCGACACTGCGTGGGTCGCGCGCCCGCCGGCAGGTGTCGTAACCTCGCCGCGCCGTCTCCGCCGGGGCGGCCATCGACGCTGCCGGGGGGCACGGCGGCACCCACACCACCGAGGAAAGGTGAACGCCGGATGGGGCTGGACAACGTCGCCGTGCGCTGGCCACGTACCGAACGCTTCTACAACCCCGTCGCGCCGGCCGAGTTCGTGGACTTCGGCGCCCTGGCGGACGCCCCGGAACTGCCCGCGCCGACCACCGCGCTGGCCGGGCACATCGCCAAGACCGGCAGCGTACGGGTGACCGCGTACACCCAGCTGGTGGACCTGCTGCTCGGCCTGGAAGGGGTGCTCTCCGCCACCGAGGCGTCGGCCGAGGACGAGGATCCGGTGATCGACCCGGACGGGTGCGCCTGGATCGCCGGCGGCCTGGAACGGTTCGTCGAGGGACACCGGGAGTACGGCGACCGGGTCACCTTCGACACCGTCGCGGCGGTCCTGCGTTCCGTGGTGGCCTCCGGTCGCCTCCCCGAGCAGCAGCTGCGCTGGCTCGACCAACGGCTCGCAGGGTTGCGCGACGAGTCCGGGGCACCCCTGCAGTGGGACTTTTCCCGGTCGGAGCTGGCCGTCCTGGCGCGGTTCTACCGGCGGTGCGCGGACCGCGGCTTCGCCGTCTACGCCGACTGCTGAAGCGCGTGCGTGCGCTGAGGCGCGCTGAGCGCGCCGGCGCGCAGGCGATGCCGGTCGGTGGCCGCGAAGCCGGTGGCCGCGAAGCCGGTGGCCGCGAAGGAGGCCGGTTATGCCGACGGCCCGACCTGCCCGTGCCGGCCGCCCGCCTCGGCCCGCCGGCGCCTGACGGACCGCGCCAGGACGGCGGCACCGGCCAGGACCGCGCCCGCCGCCAACCACCCGAGCGCGTAACCGGGCCGGACCGGCGCGTCGTCGCCGGCCAGGCGGTTCCCGGCGATGACCGCCGACCCGGTCGCCACGGACCCCGACCCCGTCGGACCGGCTGTTCCCGGCTCCGCCCCGGCCGGGCTGGCTGATCCCGGCCCCGTCCCGGCCGGGCCGACTGGTGCGGGGTGCTGACCCGCCGGGCTGCCGGGCGGCGGGTCGACGCCGGTGTCCACCGGCCCGGACGGCGTGGGCCCGCCGCCCGGCCGGCCCGCCGGTTCCTGCAGGCGGTTGCCGGAGCAGAGTCCGGTGCCCCCGCCCGTGACGAACACCCGGTACCGCCGGCCGACCTCGAACTCGTAGCCACAGGACGCGCTGCTGCCCGAGGTGGCCACCTCGACGCGAACCGCGGCCTGGCCCTTGACCACCGCGTCGACGGTGAACGCGACCCGGCGTCCGGCGTCGTCCCGGCGGCCGTTGACGGCGAGCACCGCGCCGTCGAAGACCAGCTCCGCCCGTTCCAGCGCTTTGTTTTCCGACGGCCGGGCGCAGGAACAGGCGCAGGCCGGCGCGGCCGGTGCCGACACCACGGACACGGCGATCCCCAGCAGGGCCGCGAACCAGCTCAACCGTTGTCGCATGCCGGTCAGACGCGGTCGTCGACGCCCCGGTTCCACCCCCGGTGCGCTGACGCGCCGGCCCGGCGGAGACCTCGACGAGGTCCTGGTGTGCCCGCGGCGGCGGGCCGGCGCGCTCCCGGGCCGGCGCGCGTGGCGCGGCGGTTTCAGCCGTAGGTGTCGCGCGGCCCGCGACCGCGGACCCGCCGTGGTCCGCGGTTCCACGACGGCGCGGCCGGACCGTGGATGTGCAGCTTGGTGACGACGTTGTGGCCCACCTCCGCGGCGATGCGCCGCAGGAGCGATGCGGCCAGCAGCCGCAACTGGGTGGCCCAGGCGGTGGACTCGGCCTCCACGGTGAGTTCGCCGCCCTCAAGTTTCACCGGGCGGCTGTGCTTGGCCACGTCCGGACCGACCACCCGCTCCCAGGCCCCGAACACGGTCGCCTCGGCGGCCGGCAACTGCCAGCCCCGGGTCTTCACCAGCCGGGCGAGCACCGCGGAGAACAACTGCGGATCCCGCGGGTCCGGTCCCGGTCCGGAGTAGCCGCGCGGCCGCCACCGGGCCGGACCACCGTCGGCTCCCCCGCCGTCCGACGACGACCCGTCCCCGGTACGCCGGCGCGGACGGGCGGCGTCCCGCCGGGCCTTGGCGGCGTCCAGGACGGCGCGGGCCAGCTCCGGCCCGGGCGGTGCCCCATCGGCGGGTGTGCCGCCGGCGGGTGTGCCGCCGGCCGAGGTGCCGCCGGCCGGCGCCGGACCGTCAGCGTTGCGGTCAGTCGACACGGCGGACCTCGCCTTCGGTCACCTCGAAGCGCACGCCGTGCAGCGCGGCCGGTACATCCTCGGCGACGGCGCAGGTCACCAGCAACTGGCCGGCGCCGCCGACCAGGCCGGCGAGCCGGTCGCGCCGGCCGGTGTCGAGTTCGGCGAAGACGTCGTCGAGAACCAGCACCGGCTCCAGGCCGTCGTCCCGCAACAGGTCGTAGGCGGCCAGCCGCAGCGCCAGCGCGTACGACCAGGACTCGCCGTGGCTGGCGTACCCCTTGGCGGGCAGGTCACCCAGGGTCAGGGTGAGATCGTCGCGGTGCGGGCCGACCAGCGTGACGCCCCGCTCGATCTCCGCCGCACGGGAGTCGAGCAACGCCTCGGCGAGGGCCGCCCGCAGCGCCGGGCGGTCCACAGCCAGCGGGTCCCCCAGCGACGACCGGTACGTCACGGTGGCCGCCCCGTGGCCGGCGGCGACCGCGTCGTAGGCCTTCGTCACGTGCGGGGCGAGCGAGGCCACCAACTCCAGCCGCCCGGCGAGCAACTCGGCGCCGTGGTCCGCGAGGTGGGTGTCCCAGACGGCGAGCGTCGACAGGTCACCGCCGCGCGACCCGCCGACCTTGCGGGTGAGGTAGGCGGTCCGCAGCAGCGCGTTGCGCTGCTTGACCACCCGCTCGTAGTCGGCGCGCACACCGGCGTAGCGGGGCAGCCGGGCGACCAGCAGGTCGTCGAGGTAGCGCCGGCGCTCGGCGGGATCGCCGCGCACCAGTTCCAGGTCCTCCGGCGCGAACAGCACCAGCCGCAGCGCGCCCAGCACGTCGCGGGGCCGGCGGACCGGGGAACGGCCGAGGCGCGCCCGGTTGGCCCGGCCGGGGACGATCTCCAGCTCGACGAGCAGCTCGCGTCCCTCGTGGACCACCGCGCAGCGGATCACCGCCGAGGTGGCGCCGGCGCGGACCAACGGCGCGTCCGTCGCCACCCGGTGACTGTCCAGCGTCGCGACGTAACCGAGCGCCTCGATCAGGTTGGTCTTGCCCATCCCGTTGCGGCCCACCAGGACCACCACGCCCGGCTCGAGATCAACCGCCAGCCGCCCGTACGAGCGGAAGTCGGTGAGCTCGAGCCGGCGGACGTACACGGTGTCAGCGCTTGACGGCGTGGCCGCCGAACTGGTTGCGCAACGCCGCCACCGCCTTCATCGCCGGGGAGTCTTCCTGCCGGGAGACGAACCGCGCGAACAGCGAAGCGGCGATGACGTTCATCGGCACCTCGAGGCGGATCGCCTCGTCCACCGTCCAACGCCCCTCGCCGGTGTCGTCGGCGTACCCCCGCAGGTCGGACAGGTCGGCGTCCTCGTCCAGCGCCCGGTCGAGCAGGTCCAGCAGCCACGACTTGACGACGCTGCCCTCCCGCCAGCTCTTGATGACGCCGGGCACGTTGTCGACCAGCTCCGCCTTGCTCAGCAGTTCGAAGCCCTCGGCGTACGCGTGCATGAGGCCGTACTCGATGCCGTTGTGGACCATCTTCGAGTAGTGCCCGGCACCGACCGGGCCGGCGTGCACGAAGCCGAACTCACCCGCGGGCTTGAGCGCCTCGAAGATCGGCATCAGTCGCTCGACGTGGGCCGGCTCGCCGCCGACCATCAGGGCGTACCCGTTGTCCCGCCCCCAGACGCCACCGGAGACCCCGACGTCGAGGTAGCCGATCCCCCGGGGGGCGAGCCGGGCGGCGCGCGGACCGTCGTCGGTGAACTTGGAGTTTCCCCCGTCGACGATGAGGTCGCCGTCGTCGAGATGCTCGGCCAACTCGTCGATGGTCTTCTCGGTGACGCCGGCCGGCACCATCACCCAGACAGCCCGCGGAGCGGCGAGCTTGTCAACCAACTGGGTCAAGGTGACGGCGTCGCTGATCTCCGGGTTGTGGTCAAGGCCGACGACCTCGTGACCAGCGGCGCGCAGACGTTCGCGCATGTTGCCGCCCATCCGACCGAGGCCAATGAGACCGAGCTGCATCGGGTCCCCCTAAGTTGCTCCAGCTACGGGTGGTGATGTCAGTAAAGCCCACCGTCAGCGCGTTACCCGGATCGGCATGATCAGATAGCGGTATCCCGAAACAATCTCACCGTCTTCCCCGGCGGGCGAGATGACCGCCGGCTTGAAGGCGTCGACGAAGGAGAGCACCGCTGTCGGCGCCCCCAACGCCGCCAGCCCGTCGAGCAGGTACTGCGGGTTGAAGCCGATCGTCAGCGGCTCACCGGTGAAGCTGGCCTCCATCGCCTCGCTGGCCCGGGCCTCCTCGGTGGCGCCGGCCTCCACCACCAGTCCGTCCTCGCTGAAGGTCAGCAGCACCGGGGTGGTGCGCTCGGCCACCAGCGCCACCCGGCGGACCACTTCGACGAGTGCCGAGACGGGCACCCGCGCCTGGGCGTTGCTGGTCGCCGGGAAGAGCGAGCGCACCGGCGGGTAGTTGGCGCCGTCCAGCAACCGGCTGGTGGTCCGTCGGGTGCCGGCCTCGGCGTTCCGGTCGTCGCCGGCGGACCCATCCTTGCCGCCCCCGGCGAATCCGATCATTCCCTCGCCGGCCGCGCCGTGCGCCAGCGCCAAGGTCACCTCGCCACCGAGCGGTCCCAGCGTCTTGGCGGTGTCGGCCAGCGTGCGGGCCGGCACCAGGGCGTTGATGCTGATCTCCGGGTCGTCGGGCCGCCACTGCATCTCGCGCATCGCGAGTCGGTAGCGGTCGGTCGCCAGCATGGCCAGGTTCGAGCCGTTGAGCTCCAGCCGTACCCCCGTCATCATCGGCAGGGTCTCGTCCCGTCCGGCCGCCACCGCGACCTGGGCCACCGCGGCGGCGAAGGCCGCGGCGTCGACCGTACCGGCGGTGGACGGCATCTCCGGCAGGGTGGGGTAATCCTCGACCGGCATCGTGGGCAGGGTGAACCGGGCGCTGCCGCAGACCAGCTCCAGGTGCGCCCCCACCGCGGCGATGTCCACCGGCTTCGCCGGCAGGGCCTTGGTGATCTCGGCCAGCAGCCGGCCGGAGACCAGGGCGGCGCCGTCGGCATCGCTCTGCACCTCGACGCTGACCTGGCTGGAGACCTCGTAGTCGAACCCGGAGACGTGCAGCCGGCCATCGGTCACCCGCAACATCACACCGGCCAGGACCGGCACCGACGGCCGGCTGGGCAGGCTCTTCGCGGTCCACGCCACGGCGTCGGCGAGCGCG
>DASVVF010001066.1:0-6973 GCA_036386695.1 Catenuloplanes sp.
CGTCGAGCAGCGACACCTCGCCGAGCACCTCGGGCGGGCGGACCACCGAGAGAACCGCGCGTTCACCCGTGGGCGCCGTGCGGAACACCATCACGGCGCCGCGGCGCAGCATGATGAGGGATTCGCCCGGGTCATTCTCCACGAAGAGCAGTTGGCCCTTGCGGTACGTCCGGGGGACCGCCGCGGCGATCACCCGTTGCCGGACCTCCGGCTCGAGACCGGCGAACATGTCGACACCGGTCAGCGCGTCGGCGGGATCCGGCAGGCGAACCTCCACGGTCCAACCCCTCCCCGGTCAGGGCCTCCGTCCTGTGCCGACAACCGCCGGCGACATGACGCGAACGAACATCAGTAGCACGAAGCGCCCCATCAGCGCTATTTCCGCACCGTCAGGCGCGCCATACCTTTTAGATCATGGCGTGCCTGTCGCGTGGTGTACACCCCTCGAATCCCTTCTGTGACAGTCATGTTCCCCTGGTGGCGGCAGGCTGGGCCCCGGACCCGCTGCTGGGGGGAAATACGGGGGGACGGCGGGTCACCGTGGCGGGGTGGCGGCCGGCCGGGCCGGGTGGGCGACCACGCGTTCCGGCCGGCCGGCGTGCTGGTTTGCGTACCGGCGGCCCGTGCAGAGGATAATCGCCGCCGTGACGTACGAGACCGCTGTCCGCTCGGCGTTGCGCATGTCCTGGCACCACAGCCCGCCCGAGGTCACCCGGTTGGCCGGGGGTGTCATGTCGGCCACCTGGGCGGTGGACACCGCGGCCGGGACGTTCGTGGCCAGGCTGGTCAGCCCGACGGAGCGGGGCTGCCTGGAGGCGGGGTTGGCCGCCGTGGAGCACCTGCGCTCCCGCGGGATCGACGCGGGCGTTCCCGTCCGGACGCTGGCCGGCGCGCTGACCGCCGACACCGAGATCGGTGTGTTGGCGCTGCTGCGGGTGTTACCGGGGCGCGCGTTGCAGGGCGACGACCCGCTCGATCAGCAGTGGTGGGGCGATCTGTTGGGCGCCGCGCACCGGGCCCTCGACGGGCTGCACCACACCGGTCCGCTGCGGTGGCCGTGGCTGCGCCCCGACGCCGCGCACCTGGCGGTCCAGCCGTGGCTGCGACCGGCGGTCGCCGAGGCGGTCGCCGCCACGACCCGGCTCACGGTGACCGACCGGCTCAGCTTCGGGGTGCTGCACGGTGACCCCGCCCCCGGCGGGTTCCGGGTGGACCCGGCCACCGGGCGCACCGGGTTGGTGGGTTGGGGGCGTACCGCGACCGGCCCGCTGGTCTACGACCTGGCCACGGCGGTGGCCTACGCCGGTGGTCCGGACCGCGCCGGGGAACTCATCGACGGGTTCACGGCCGCCGGTGCGGTGGCCCGCGAGGAGATCGAGGCGGCCCTGCCCGTGCTGCTGCGCTTCCGCTTCGCCGTGCAGGCGGACTGGTTCGCCCGTCGGCTCGCCACCGCGGACCTGACCGGGCTCGACGATGCGGGGGAGTTGCTCAGCGGACTGCACCAGGCCCGCGCGGCGCTCGGCGGCTGACCCGCCGCCCCGGCCCCGGCGGCCGTGGGCGAGGATGGCGGCGATGGTCTACCGATATTTCTACGACTGTGAGTTCATCGAGGACGGCCGGCTGGTCGATCTCGTGTCGATCGGCGTCGTCGACGAGTACGGCCGCGAGTTCTACGCGGTGTCGACCGAGTTCGACGACTCCCGGGCCGTGCCGTGGGTGCGCCGCAACGTGCTGGACAAGCTGCCCTCGCCGGCGGACCCGGCCTGGCGCTCGCGCGACCGCATCCGCGACGAGCTGTACGAGTTCCTGGTCGAGCCGGTGCGTGGGCGCCCGGGTGAGCACCTGGAGCTGTGGGCCTGGTACGCCGCGTACGACCACGTGGTGCTCGCGCAGCTGTGGGGGGCGATGCCGGCGCTGCCCCGGGAGATCCCCCGGTTCACCAAGGATCTGCGCCAGCTGTGGGACGACAAGGGTCGCCCGGCGCTGCCCGACGCCGCCGGCCGGCACGACGCGCTGGTCGACGCCCGGCACAACCTGGCCCGGTGGCGCGCGATGGGGTGAGTTGTCCGCCGGGGTCGACATCGTCGATGTCGGCGGGGTGCGTTGGCCCGGCCCTCCGGATGGCGACTACAGTGCGCAGTTGCGGCCCGCCCCGGGCCGGCAACGCTGCCGAACGGTCAGGGACCGGCACACCCGGGGCTTCGGTGGGCCACCCTCGCGACCCGCTGCGGTATCGCGACGCGAATTGGGAGGACAAGCAAACATGCGTATCGGCGTGCTCACCGGCGGCGGCGACTGCCCAGGTCTGAACGCGGTGATCCGGGCGGTGGTGCGCAAGGGCGTCGCCACCTATGGTCACGAGTTCGTCGGCTTCCGCGACGGCTGGAAGGGTCCTCTGGAGGGCCTGACCAAGCCGCTCGGCATCACCGAGGTCCGCGGCATCCTGCCCAGGGGTGGGACCATCCTCGGCTCGTCACGGACCAACCCGTTCAAGATCGACGGCGGGGTGGAGCGGATCAAGGCGAACCTGGCCGAGCACGGCGTCGACGCGCTGGTCGCGATCGGCGGGGAGGACACCCTCGGGGTGGCCACCAAGCTCAACGACCTCGACGTCAAGGTCGTCGGGGTGCCCAAGACGATCGACAACGACCTCAACGCCACCGACTACACGTTCGGCTTCGACACCGCGGTCAACATCGCGATGGAGGCCATCGACCGGCTGCACACCACGGCGGAGAGCCACCACCGGACCCTGGTGGTGGAGGTGATGGGCCGGCACGCCGGCTGGATCGCCCTGCACGCCGGGCTGGCCGGCGGCGCCAACGTGATCCTGCTGCCCGAGCGCGAGTTCGACGTCGACCAGGTCGCCGGCTATGTCGAGAAGCGCTTCCAGGTGGAGTACTCCCCGATCGTGGTGGTGGCCGAGGGCGCGCAACCGCTGGCCGGGCAGATGGTGCTGCACAACCAGGAGAAGGACGCGTTCGGCCACGTCCGGCTGGGCGGCATCGGCCAGTGGCTGGCCGAGCAGTTGGAGGCGAAGACCGGCAAGGAGGCGCGCACCGTGGTGCTGGGCCACATCCAGCGCGGTGGGACGCCGACCGCCTTCGACCGGGTCCTGGCCACCCGGTTCGGCCTGCAGGCCATCGACGCGGTGCACGAGGGCGACTTCGGCAAGATGATGGCGCTGCGCGGCACCGACATCGTGCGGGTTCCGCTGGCCGACGGCACCGGCGAGCTGAAGACCGTGCCGATCGAGCGCTACACCGAGGCCGAGGTCTTCTTCGGTAGCTGATCCACCCTCGTCCGGTGACCGGGGGGTGTCCCGCGCGGTGCGCGGTCCCGCCTCCCGGGTCACCGGTGGCGACGTCACGAGCAGGGAGATGCCATGGCGCCCGGAGTCCACACGGTCGCGGTGATCGGGACCGGCAAGATCGGTGAGTTGGTGCTCTCCGGTCTGTTGCGCGCCGGGTGGCCGGCGGACCGGTTGCTCGCGACGGCGCGGCGCCCGGAGCGCGCCGAGCAGGTGGCCCAGCGGTACGGCGTGCGGGTGGTGGACAACCTGACGGCGGTCGTCGAGGCCGACGTTCTGGCGGTGGCGGTGAAGCCGCAGGACGCGGCGGCGCTGCTGGACGACATCGGCGCGAAGGTCCCCCGGGGCAAACTGGTGATCTCGCTCTGCGCCGGGCTGCCGACCAGCTTCTTCGCCCGCCGGCTGCCCGACGGCACCCCGGTGGTGCGGGTCATGACCAACACTCCCGCGCTGGTGGACCAGGCGATGACGGCGATCTCCGCCGGGTCGCACGCCACCGGGGAGCACCTGGCGCTGGCCGAGGAGATGTTCACCCCGTTGGGTGCGACGATCCGGGTGCCGGAGTCCCAGCAGGACGCGGTGACGGCGTTGTCGGGTTCCGGCCCGGCGTACTTCTACCTGCTGGTGGAGGCCATGATCGACGCCGGTATCCTGCTGGGCCTGCCGCGTCAGGTGGCGCACGAGCTGATCGTGCAGACCGCGATCGGTTCGTCGGTGATGCTGCGTGACTCGGGCGAACACCCGGTGAAGCTGCGCGAGGCGGTGACCTCGCCGGCCGGTACCACCATCTCGGCGATCCGGGAACTGGAGAACCACGGGGTCCGGGCGGCGCTGTTGTCCGCCCTGGAGGCGGCCCGGGACCGGGCCCGGCAGATCGCCGAACAGAACTCCTGAGCCCGCCGGGCGGGGTCGGGTATTCACTCATTTCCCGGTTTCTTCCGCGCGGCGACCATTCAGCGCTACCGTCGTAACGGATCGTAATAGCGCTGGCACGGTTCTCTGGTGTGCGGCGCCGTCGCGGGCGATCGCCGTCGAGCGCGCCCTGCCCCGGTCCGCCCGCTGCCGGGGGCCGTACGCCCCGGACAAAGGTCCCGCTGTCGGTCGCGTACGCGGCCGGCGGCGGCATGTCCGACGGGTGCCCCCGGGTATCCGACGCGCCGGGCGCGGGAGACACCATGGGTAGCGGCCTGCCGGGGCGGCGCGGGGCCCATACTGGCGGGCGTGTTCACCCTCGCCGAGGCGCGCCAGTCGCTCGCCATCCTGCGTCCCCGCCTGGACGAGCTGATCGAGCTGCGCGCCGACCTCGCCGAGTTGCGGGCGGACCTGGCCGACAGTGGGACCAGCGCGCTGGGCGCGGTGGCCGACGCGAAGTCGCTCGACGCCCGGATCCACGCCTCGTTGGAGTTCGTCCACGAGCGGGGGGTGCACATCAAGGGGCTGGCTCCGGTGCTGCTGGACTTCCCCGGGGAGCAGGACGGACGCCCGGTGTTGTGGTGCTGGTTGGAGGGTGACCCCGACGTCGACTGGTACCACCGGCTGGACTGCGGGTTCGCCGGGCGCCGCCGGGTCAGCGTCCTCAGCCGGGATCGGCCCGTTCCTGGGTGAGCACCACGTGGTGGCCGTCGGGGTCGGTGAAGAACGACATCCACAGCGCCGTCGTGCCGCTGCGGTGCACCGGGTGCGGCTCGCCGGCGGCGCGCACGCCGGCCGCCACCAGCCGGGCGTGCTCGGCGTCGATGTCGTCGACCGCGAAGTAGAGCATGCACCGGGTCGCCAGCTCGGGGCGCTCCGCGCGGCCGAGGTACAACCGGACCGGACCACTGGCCAGGAACGCCATCTGTTGGCCGGGGACCTCGAACAGCAGGGGGATGCCCAGGGTGTCGCGGTAGAAGGCCACGGCCCGGTCGATGTCGGTCACGCTGACGTGGACCTGGGTGAGGGCTCCGACTGCCATGGCGACTCCGATCGGCCGAACTGCTTAACCGTGGTAAAACTTTAACCATGGTGAAGCATCCGGGTCAACGACTGCCGCCACGCCCGGCCGGGTTGCCCGCCGACGAGTGTCACGAGACGGCGAACGTGCTGCAGTCGGCGGCGGTGCGCCTGCTGCGCCGGGCCCGCGCGGCCGACACCGGCATGGACCTCGACGGCCCCCGCGCGGCGCTGCTGTCCGTCCTGGTCTTCGGCGGTCCGCAGCCGGCCTCCCGGCTGGCCGAGATCGAGCAGGTCTCGCCGCCGGCCATCACCAAGCTGGTCACCGCGCTGGAAGCCGCCGGCCTGGTCCGGCGTGAGCGCGGCGCCGCCGACCGGCGGGTCGTGCTGGTCACCGCCACCACCGCCGGCCGTCGGCTGATCGAGCGCGGCCGCGCCGAGCGGGTCCGGCAGATCGCCGCGCTGCTCGGGGGAGCCGCCGGGCAGGACCTGGCGACACTGCGCCGGGCCGCCGACATCATCGCCCGCCGGCTCGGGTCCGCCGGTTAGTACCAGATGGCGACCGGGGAGCCGCGGGACTCCTCGGGCGGGTCCGGGTGGCTGCCGGCCTTGCCGGTGGCGATGCGGTGGGCGCTCCACGCGACCGCCGCCGCGTCCAGCACATCCTCGGGCGGCGCCTCCCCGGCCGGACCGAGGGTCGCCGGTACCACCACGCCGTGCGCGGCCAGCAGCGCCTGGCGCTGCGCCTGCCCGGTCCAGCTCTTCTTCGGGTACGACAGCGGCCCACCGGACATGGTCGCGAAGGACACCTCGGGGTGCACCTCGAACAGCAGCCCGGGATGCCGGTCCCAGATCGCGTTGGCCTCCAGCAGCTTGGCGCGCAGGGCCCAGGACTGGCGGCTGAGCCCGGACCCGGTCAGCTCCCGGCAGCGTCGGTTGGCCGCGGCGAACTCGGTCTCCTGCCACACCGGGCGCGGCGCCACCGGGAAGACGGTGCCGCGCAGCGGACCCAGCCGGGCGGCGGCCGCCGCGTCGGCCGCCCGCCATCCCTGCGCGAGCAGGCCCAACGGTATGTCGGTACCGATCACCGCGACGCCCGAGCTGGCGGCGACCATCTCGAACAGCGATCGGGTGAGCACCGCGCGCAGGAAAACGCCGTCGTGCAGCTCGACGCCCACCCACCCGGTCGGGCAGGCGTCAACGCCCAGGACCCGTACGCTCGCCGGCCCGGTCAGTGCGGCAGCGCCTTCGCGTTCGCGCCGGCGCGGGCCGCCGACACCGCATCGACGGCGTTGGACGCGGTCTGGTCGAGCGGGTGGGTCCGGCCGCCGCTGAGCTTCCGGGTCCTCAGGTCGACGATCGTCATGCCGCCGACATTACGCGGAGTTGCCGCCCGATGGCGCCCGGTTGAGATGACGCGCCGTGCAGGCGGTCCGGAATACCGGTTGCGGCGGCGGCGTTGCGGGCTACTGTGATCGCCATGTCCGCCACGCCCGGCTTCCGGTACGCCGCAGGGTTCCCCCTGCCGGCCGGTGCCGGCTGCGCCGCGCCCGGCCGCATCGCGGTCACGGCGGGCATCGCCCCGGCCGATACGCGAGGCTGACCCTCTTCCGCTCCGGCAGAACCACGGAGGAGGGTGGCCCGATCCCCCCTTCCCGGTGTCGCCGAGCGACGCGGGCAGGCGCGGTTCTGGCGCGGGCCCCCGGCAACGGTCCGCGCGTCATCGCTCGC
>DASVVF010001067.1:0-3107 GCA_036386695.1 Catenuloplanes sp.
TCGACCTGGCGAACACGCCGAACTGGGCGCAGTTCGTACCGGTGTTGCAGCGGGTCGACGTGATCGTCGGGGCGGTGACCGGCCCGGCCGGTGACCGCGACGCGATGACCGCGCCGCAGACCGCGATGGCGAAGTCGTTCGACGTCGCCCGCGGCACCGGCCGGGTCACCTTCACCCATTCGTTCGGCCCCGTCGACGCCCCGTTCTACCTGCGGCTGCGGGGCACCGACGGCAACCGCACCGGCCCCGGGCCGCGCGGCGCGGGCATTGACCCGGGCGGCCCGCTGATGGACACCATGGGCAACGCCGACCCGTGGACGGACCTGTGGTTCTACGCCAACCCCATCTGGGTCCTCCCGCAGTGATCATCGGACTCAGCGGCGGTCACGCCGACGAGCGCGCCGCCGAACACTGGCTGCGCGCCGTCGGCGTCCCGCTGGGGGTGCGCCACGCCTGCACCCACCTGGTGCGCACGCCGTACCCGCACGTGGCGGTCAGTCTGGCTCTACCGGACGACCTGGACCGCGGGCTGCTGCCCGCGGTCCCCGCCGAGCTGCGACCCGCCGCCGACGCGGCGGCGGCCGCGCACACCACCCGCGGCTCCGGCCGCTCGGTGTTCTTCGCCGGCATCGAGCGGCTGGTCGGGGTGGTCACCGTCGCGACGGTGCTCGCCGAGAGCGAGATCGAGGAGGTACGGGTCCTCGACGGCGCCGCGCCCGGACCCGACACCGAGCTGCTGACCCGCGACTTCGTCCGCCCGCACTGGGTCGACGGACGACTCACCCTGCTCACCACCACGGTCACCGGTGGGCGCATCGCCCCGTTCGAGGTGCCGCACCCGACACCCTGCTGCGCCGACCACTGACAAACCGCGCCGCCCCGACCGGGATTGCCCCGGCGACCCGCCGCGCGGGGGGAACCCGTTGGACAGCCCGCGCTGTCCGGGCGATTGTGGACGGCATGCGACAGGAGGACATCTGGGACGTCGACGCCGCCCGGCGCTATGACACGCCGGGCACCGGCATGTTCGCGCCCGAGGTGCTGGGGCCGACCGTGGACCGCCTCGCCGAACTCGCCGGTGGCGGGCGGGCGCTCGAGTTCGCCATCGGAACCGGGCGGGTGGCCGTGCCGCTCGCCGCGCGGGGGGTGCCGGTCACCGGCATCGAACTGTCCCGCCCCATGATCGACGAGCTGCGGACGAAGGCGGACGAAGCGACGATCCCGGTGGTTGTCGGCGACATGACGACCGCCGTCGCCCCGGGCGAGTTCACCCTCGTCTACCTCGTCTACAACACCATCGCGAACCTGCTCACCCAGGCCGAGCAGGTCGCGTGTTTCCGCAACGCCGCCCGCCACCTGCGCCCGGGCGGCCGGTTCGTGATCGAGCTGTGGGTGCCGGAGCTGCGCAGGCTCCCACCGGGTCAGCCCGCCACGGTGTGGCACTGCGAACCGGGCTACATCGGCCTGGACACCTACGACGTGTTGCGCCAGCATGTCGTCTCGCACCACTTCAGGTTCGACGACAGCAGGCAGGCCGAGCTGTTCCGTACCCCGCACCGCTACATCTGGCCCGCCGAGCTCGACCTGATGGCGCAGCTGGCCGGGTTCGGCCCGGAAACCAGGCACGCGGACTGGGCCGGCGCCGACTTCACCGCAGACGCCCGCTCCCACGTGTCCGTCTACCGCCTCCCGCCGGCCCGGTAGCTTCCCGTCACCGGCCGGGCGCCACGACCAGGGCCCCCCGGCGACCGCCCGCACGGGACTACGATGGCAGCGGCCGGGTGATCAGCGGACCACGCAGCGGTACGATTTCCCGCCCGCCGGCGGCTCATGACGGCCAAACTCTCAGGCCCGGGGTCGCGGCGGTCGATGTACCAGTACAAGCTGCTGGGAGGTCGGACGGGATGGACGCGTCAGGATGGTGGCGGGCTGCCACCTGGCCGCGCCCACCGCGCGCCCCGTTGGCGGGCGTACTGCTGCCGGCCTCCGCGGGCATCATGGCGCTCGCCGTCGTCTGGTTCGTCGCCAATCTCGGGCAGCCGCGCGCACCGCTGCTGGTCTGGTTGACACCGCCGGCCTCCGCCGCCGTTCTGACCGCGGTGTTCGCCCGGGTCTCCCGCACGACGTCGCTGACGGCGTCGACCAGGAAGTTCTGGCGGCATCTCGCGGTCGCGGCCGCACTGATCTGCGCCGGCACCACGGCCCAGGGTTACGACCTGCTGCGCAACCCCCACATCGGCGGTCAGCACACCACGCCGGTGACGCTCTCCTTCCACGGCGCCGCGGTCATCATGGTCATCTGGGCGCTGTACCGCCTCCCGCTCGCCCCGCACGCCTCCGGGGTCCGGCTGCGGGTGGCGCTGGACGCTGGCACGGTGATGCTGGCCACCAGCGTCTTCTTCTGGCATTTCCACACCGAGCCGCTGCTGCAGCTGCGGGTCAACCGGTCAACCGCGCTCATCGGGTCGGCGATCCTGATGGTGGTCACGGCGGTCGCTGTCTTCGCGGTCATGAAGGTGGTGCTGTCCAACTACCCGTTCATCAACCGAACGGCACTGCGCCTGCTGGCCCTGGCGATGGTGATCGGCATCCTCGGGCCGCTCACCGATGGACTGCTGTCCGACAAACCACATCTGTTGTCGGTCCACCTCAACGTCCCCATCCTGTTGTTCGTCGCCGCGGTGGCCGGCGAGCGGCAACGCCGGGCGGCGGACCGCGGTCCGTCCGAGCCGACCGCCGTCGCGGGCCGGCGGCGCTCGTTCAGCGTGCTGCCGTACGTGGCGGTCGCGGCGGTGGACGGCCTGCTGCTGGCCGTGCACTGGTCCGGCGACGGCGGCAGCCACCGCGTCGTGCTGGTCGGCGCGGTCGTGCTCACCGGCCTGGTCGTCCTGCGGCAGCTGACCGCGTTCAAGGACAACGACCGACTGCTGGAACGCCTGGACCATGGCGCGACCCATGACGCGCTCACCGACCTTCCCAACCGGGTCCTGTTCAACGACCGCCTGCGCGAGGCCCTGGCCGGGGCCGCCGGTCAGCGCCTCAGCGTGGCGCTGATCGACCTGGAGGACTTCAAAATGATCTACGACACGCTCGGCCACGATGTCGGC
>DASVVF010001068.1:0-7798 GCA_036386695.1 Catenuloplanes sp.
CCGACATCAGCCTCGCCCACCGCGCCCAAGCCCACAAATTCATGACCACCCGCAACATCCGCTCCGGGTACCGGCGGATCCTGCGTCCGGAGCTCGGCACCGGCGGGCCGCCGTGCGGGCTCTGCGTCGTGGCCGCCGACCGGATCTACCACTACCAGGACCTCAAACCTTTACACCCGGGGTGCCGGTGCGGCGTCGTCGCGGTCGGTGACACCGCCGACCCCGGCTTTGCCATCAACGCCGACGACCTCAAACGGATTTACGCCGCAGCGGGCGGCACTCACCGCGTCGGGCTGCGGCAGATCCGGGTGCAGATCGCCGAGCACGGCGAACTCGGCCCCGTCCTGATCAACGCCGACGAGCACTTCCGCTCACCGCGCGACGTCGCCCGCACACCGCGCCGCACCACCGAGGGCGCCTCACGCGACCGCGTCGCTGCGTAACCCGCTGCACCCGCGCACCTGAGCGCTCTGACCCGCCACCAGCGGCTCGCCGATCCGGCCGGGCTGCCCTTCGTGTGCGCCCGCCAGGGGCGCGCACGCCCTGCTACCCGACCTGGGGACCCACATGCGAATCACCCTGCCCACCACCAACGCTGCTGATCTGCCGGTGCACCCAAGGTTGCGTCACCCACTGACCGGCGCACCCATCCAGGCGCTGGCCATGACGAGGGCCGGCACGCCGATCTGGCCCGTCATGGGCGGATCCCAACCCACCGGTGAACCCGCCCCCAGCCCTGCCCCTGGCACACCGCCAGCACTGGCGCCGCCGGGCCCGACCGGCGGCCCACCCGCACCGACGCCGGTACCGCCGAACAGCCCAGGCAGCCCGCCGGGCCCGCCGCCCGGGGAGAAGGGCTACCCCGACGGGGTGCCGCTGGAGCAGATGACCGGCGAGCAGCGCGAGGCGTACTGGCGGCACTACGCCCGCCGTAACGAGGACCGCGTCAAGTCCATGTCGGACTACGACGCCCTCAAAGCCAAGGCCCAGGCGCACGACGAGCTGATCGCCGCCACCGCAACCGAACACGAGAAGGCCGTAGCCGCCGCCCGCGAGGCCGGACGCACGGAAGCCATCCAGCAAGCCGGCGCCGTCCTGGTCGACGCGCACCTACGCGCCGCGGTCGGCAACCGCCTGCAGCCGGAGCAGGTCACGGCGCTGATAGCCGGGATCAACACCGACGGGTTCCTCGCCGCCGACGGCATCGCGGTGGACACCGACAAGATCACCGGATTCGTCAACGCCGTCCTGCCCCCCGCACCGACCGCGCCGCCCGGGCTCCCGGCGGCGGGCAGCCCCGGTGCTCCGGGCCTGCCGCAGAGCACGACGGCCGGCACGCCGGCGCCGCCGGCGGTGGGGCTGCCCCGGCAGCTACCCGACTACGGCCAGGGCAACACCGGCACCACACCGCTGAGCGGGCTGGCCGCCGGCCGTGCCGCCGCGCAGGCCCGCTTCGCCGCCCGCACCCCGCAACCCCGCCCCACCGCCTAAGGCCACCCGGCCCGGTGTGGGGCGACGCACCCCTTTTCCAGGGAGGACACCGCCCGCATGGACCTCACCGTCAGAACCGTCAGTTACCAGTCCGAAGACCGAGCATGGCTCGGCTCGGCACACGGCACCGACTGCACCGAGTCCATCACCATCACCCCCCGCGCGTTCACCCGCGCCAAGCACTTCCCGAACGGGTTCATCCCCAGTGGGATGCCGGTCGCCCTGATCACCACCGGCGACGACAAGGACCTCTACGGCCCGTATGACCCGGCGAAGACCAACGGCCAGCAAACCCTCGCCGGCCACTTGTTCTCCTCCGTCACGGTCACCACCGGCGGCCCCAACGTCGGCGCCGCCCTGCACTGGCACGGCGCCATCGTCACCGCCCGCCTGCCCGCCAACCACGGCCTGGATGCCGCCGGCATGGCCGCGGTCTCCGCTCGACTCCGCTACCGGTAAGGACACCCCACACAAATGATCAACTTTGATTTGGTGGAGCCGGCCACCCTCACCGGATTCGTCCGCGAGGTGCCCTACCCGGCCAACTACACCCTCAACCAGTGGCTCGTCGACGAGACGATCCCCGACATCGAAGCCGAGTTCGACAACATCATCAAGACGAACCAGGCCGCGAAATTCCGGGCCTTCGACGCCGAAACCCCAGTGGGTAGTCGGCCGAGTCTGGAACGGAAAAGGGTCGCTCTGCCGCCGCTCGGGCAGAAAACCCCGATCGCGGAAGAGGAACGCCTCAAGCTGGAGCGGGCGCGTTCCGGCGGTGACACCACCGGCGCGATGGTCGACGCCGCGTACAACGACGCCGAGATCAACACTCTCGCCGTCCTGGCCCGCCAGGAACTCGCCCGCGGCGACGTCCTCACCGACGGCCGCTTCACCCTGCGTGGGGAGAACGGGCTCACCCTCGAAGCCGACTTCGGAGTGATGCCCTCGCACCTGCCCGTCGCAATGACGTCCTGGCTCAACCACGCCGACGCCGACCCGTTCGAAGAGATGCGCGGCTGGGCCGACATCTTCACCGACGACGCCGGCGAACCACCCGCCTGGGCACTGACCTCCCGGACCGTCATCGGGCACATGCTGCGCAACGAGAAGGTCCGCAAGCTGGCCTCCGGCAACGGCATCACCCCCAGCATGATCTCCCGAGCGCAGCTCAACACCCTGCTGGAAAGCTTCGAACTACCGCAGCTCGTCTCCTACAACACCTTGGTCGACGTCGACGGGGTCTCCACCCGGCCGATCCCGGCCGACCGGATGGTGTACCTGCCGCAGGACCCGCGCACCCTCGGGCGCACCGTGTGGGGTATCACCGCCGAGGCCCTGGAACTCGCCGGCGGCACCAACCCGCAGTTGGCCTTCGAGGAACTCCCGGGCCTGATCGGCGTGGTCATGAAAATCGGCGACCCGGTCCGGACCTGGACCAAGGTCGGCGGGACCGGGATGCCCATCATCGGCGAGCCGCGGCGGCTCCTCACCGCCCGCGTCCTCTAACCCGGGGGCCGGCATGAACAACAATTACCGCCGACTGGCAGCCTGGGTCATCGTCGACGGCCAGGCATACGGACCCGACCACGACCTACCCGCGGACATCGCGGCACGGATCACCAACCCCAACGCCTGGCCCCCCAACACCAACCCCGCCGAGGCCGGAGACGACCGTGCCGCGGCTGAGGACGACGCTTCAGCGACTGAGGATGACCCGCCCACGGGTGAGGACGTCGACCAACCGCCGCCGCAGACCCCGGCCACCGACACCGACACCGACGACATGTCACCACCAGTAGCTGGGCCGCCTGCGCCTCCGCGGTCGGGCAAGGGTTCCGGATTGGACGCCTGGCGGGCGTTCGCCGCGGCCAAGCGGGTCGACGTGCCCAACGACGCCGAACGCGCGGACATCATCACCGCCTGCGAAAAGGCCGGCCATGTCCCGCCGGCCACCCCGTAAGCCCCAGTGCGGGGCCGGCAGAGCAGGGGGTGAGCGGTGGACGTCGGAGACGCCGTCGAACTGACGCTCACCACGACCGGGGGCGCGACGGTCACCGCGACGTGGGCACATCCGGACGGCACCGTCGTGCTCGACGCGGTGCCGGTGCCGGAATCCGCGACCGCGCCGGGGCAGTACCCGTACACCTTCACCGGGACCAGTGAAGGGTTGTGGCGAGCGACGTTCCGGGCGAGCGGCACTACACAACAGACGGAGGCGTACTTCGTGCGGTTCCGTGCCGTCGGCGGGCCGCCGCCGCTGGCGACCGTCGGTGAGTACACCGAACTATTCGGGCCACTGTCACCCGCCCGCGAGAGCCTGGTGCGGGCGTTGCTGCGCCGGGCATCGCAACTACTGCGCGACAGCCACCCGAACCTGACGGAGCGCATCGCAGCCGGGCAGTTGTCCGGGGACAGCGCCAGCCTCGCGGTGATCAACATGGCAGCCCGGGTAATGCGCAACCCGAACGGGCTGCGCTCGGAGAGCACCGGCCCGTTCACCCGCTCCTACGACCCGGACCTCGCCAGCGGACTACTCACACTGACCGACGCCGACACCGTGTTGCTGGCCGGCGCCCGGCGGGCACGCCGCCGCGCCGGCACGATCTGGACACGCCCCGGCATGGGATACCCACGTGTTCGGCGCCGGTGACACCGAAGCGGTGGTCATCGTGCACCCACCGCAACGCGACGGCCAGGGCGACCCGATCCCGGGCACCGGCTCGCAGGTCGTGGTGCCCGACTGCCTGTTCGCCCCCGGCGCGTCGCGCGAAATGCAGGACAACGCCAACCAGGTCCAGGCCGACGGCACCGTGTTCGCCCCACCCGGCACCCCGGTCGACGCCCACGACCAGGTCCGCATCCGTGGGCAGCTCTACGACGTCGCCGGGCAACCCCGCGAATGGCTCAACGCCCTGACCGAGATCCCGGTCCGGCGGACCACCGGCTGACACACCGAGGGAGGTGTGCGCGGTGGCTTACGTGCGGGTGCGCTTTGTGCTGGACAAGGCAGGCATCGCCGCATGCGCGGTGGGGCCGGAGCTGCGCGACGCGGTACACGACGTCGCCGCCTCCGCGCTGCCCTACGCGGAGCTGATCTCTCCGACTGACTCCGGTGAGTACCTGCGTTCCTGGGAGGTCGTCGACACGGTCGTGACAGATGTCGGCGATCCGCCGATGCCGCGGGTCGCGGCGCAGCTGGCCAACACCGCCGAGCACGCGATCCTGGTCGAAGTCGGCACGCCGAACAGCCCGGCGCATCGGGTGCTGTCCAAGACGCTGGACTGGATCGACACCCTCGGCCGGTCCGGATGGTGACCCGGCCGCGGTTCCCCGATGCGCAGGTATTGCTAGCCGAGGTACTCCTGCCGCTCGTTGGCGCTGGCCGCGTCGGCTCCCAGACCCCGCCGAACCTGCAACAGGCGTTGCCGTTCATCCGGGTGGTGCGCGCCGGTGGGCGCAGCGACCGGCTCTGCGACTTCGCCCGGGTCGAGGTCGACGTCTTCCACCGCACCTACGCCGAGGGGTCCGCGCTGGCCGGCGACGTGCAGGAGTTCCTGACCACGCAGCGGCTGCGCAGCCCGACCGGGCTGGTCGACCGGGTGGCCGTCGAGGTCGCCCCGGTCGAGGTGCCGTGGGCCTCCGGTGTGCGCCGCTTCGGTGCCCGCTACCTGATCGTCACCCGCCGCACCCGCCGGCGCTGACCAACCCCTTCAACGGCCACCCGGCCGACCGGATGCCGCACCGCTCCGCTTCCGTGCGGGGGCTGTGGTCCGCCGGGCTGTCTGCCTGCCTCCCGAGGGAAAAACCATGTCGTATGCCGCGTTGCAGAACAAGAAAGCAGAACTGATCCGTAAGGCCCTCGACGGCAGCGTGTTCGTCGGGCCGATGAGCGTGCCGCTGATCAGGTCGCTGACCACCACCACCGGTGACCTGGCCCCGCTCCCGCCAGGGTGGGGCGACCTGGGGCATCTGAGCCCTGACGGTGCCGCTTTCGCTCGTAACACCGAGCTGTCCGAGGTGCGTTCGTTCGGCAGTACGGAGCCGACCCGCTCGGATGCCACCAGCGACGTGATCACCATGGCGATCACCGCGCAGGAAACGAAAATGCAGACCATCGGCCTCTACACCGGCGCTGATATCGCCGCGGTGCGCGCCGCCGCGGGTAGCGGTGAGGTCGCCATCGCCAAACCGGACCGGCCCAAGCCCCGGCACTACCGCGTCCTGGGTGTCTTCGTCGACGAGATCGAAGAAGGCGAAATCTACTTCGGCCGGTTCATGCCCAGGTCGCGGATCACGGAGCTGGGCGAGCAGAACATGTCCGAGGGCGACGACCCGATCGCGTACCCGATGACGTTCACCGGGTTCAAGGACAGCGCCGCTGGGTTCTCCCACTGCTGGTACTGGGGCGGACCCGGGTGGAAGGCCATCCTGCACTCGATGGGCTTCGAGGAAGAGCCCGCCGGCCCATAACCCGCTCCCACCAGGCAGCTACAGGCGCGCGCACTGGTCGGCGCAGCCACCAGCGGTCGCACCGATTGTTGTTGCCCGATCCCTCAAGGAAGGCACCCGCGTGACCGTTATCAACCGCTACGCCGTCGGCTCCGGCGAGCCGACCAGGCCGCAGCCCTTGGCCACGTTCGTGAAAGCAGGCCGCAACGGCGAACCGATCGAACGCCTCGCCTACACCCCGTCGGACGTCGTGGCCCTGACCTTCGACGGCTGGCAACGAAAGCAACCAACCCCGCTCAACGACGACCCGGTAACCCCGCCCGACGCTCCGGGGCCCCGACCCGACGACGGGGATCCGGGACCCCGGCCCGACGAGCACGTCCCCGCGCCCGCCGGGGCTGAAGCGCCGGCAGGCAGCGACCCTCGTGCGCCGGCGAAGTCGGCGCGTAAGCAGTCCATCGATACCGCGCGCAGCGGTCCTACGCGTGAGGAGCGCACCACCTGATGACCGAGAACACGATCAACCCGGCGCCGGTCGACCCAGACGAGCAGTGGGACCCTGACGGTGAGGTGGTCTGCGACCTTGATGCCCATGAGCATCCGACGCCGCGGCCGAAACCGTTCTGGTTCCGCTACCAGGGCCAACGGTTCCTCCTGATCGACTCGATGGAGGCCGACTGGCAGGACCTTGCCGTGGCTCAGGGCAACCCGCGGATGATGATGCACCTGCTGGTGCCCGAGGATCAGCGCGCCGATCTGCTCTCACGCAAGATGCCGGTGTACCGGCTCGACAAGCTGATTGCCGACTACCAGGCGCACTACAAGCTGGACCTGCCGGATGGGCCTGAACCGCGCCGGTGACGGCAGCGCCGATCCGCCGCGGGTCGGGTTCGACCTCGACGCCCTGGACGCCGAACACCCCGACCGACCCTTGGTGGTGCTGATCGGCGGTGCTCGGGTGCGGCTGCGTGACCCGCGCACCGTGAAGTGGGATGAGCTGCTCGCCGCGCTCAGCAACTTGTGGGCGTTCACCCACACCGTGGTCCCCGTGCCGGCGCGGCCGGCGGTGCGCCGGTTGACCGGGTTCAAGATGGCCAGGCTGGTGCGGGTCTACCGCGCCCACTTCGGGCTCGGCGCCACCCCGGCCGATGACCGCCGGTTGGTGGCCGTGATCGGCCGGTACGGCACCGCGATCGAGCGGGATCTGACCTGGCGTGGGGTGGACCTGGTCGGGCAGTGGCAGGCCCGGCGGTGGCGGCGGCTGCTGAACCTCATCGACGGGCTGCCCAGGACCAGCGCGTACGCCGAAGCCCTCGCCGATGACGAGCAACTCGCCGAACAACTGCTCGACCGGCCGCCGGGACCGGGGCGGGTGCCGATGTCGGAGTTCTCCCCGGAGCTGGAGATGTTGACTAACGTCTTCGACCGGCTCGGGGAGCTCATCCAGGCTGTCACCGCCGCCGCTGGTGGGAAGCCGCCGAAGGTGCGCCCGCATCCGCGTCCGCGGACCGCGATGGACCGGGTCCGGCAGCGCCGCAGCATGGCCAAGCACCGCACGGTCGTGGCGCGGATGCTGCCCGCCGGTGTCCAACCCCCGCCCGCACCCGGCGCACCGGCCGGGCGGCGAGCCGCCGGTGACCCGGTTCCACCCGCATAACCGCCGCCCCTCCTGCGGCCCCGAGCGGGGAGGGGGCACGGTGGCGTACCACGCGGGAACAGCGTTCCTCCAGGTGGTGCCTTCTTTCAGGGGTATCGAGAAGGAGATCAGCAAGAACCTTCAGGGCATCGGCAGGCAGTTCGGCAAGGCGCTGGACGAGTCCTTGCCCGAGGGGTTCACCAAGGCGGCGTTGAAGGCCGC
>DASVVF010001069.1:0-6572 GCA_036386695.1 Catenuloplanes sp.
GCCGCGACGAGGTCGCGGCGCAGCACCCGGGGCCGGTGCGGGCCGAACCGGTAGGCGACGGTGTCGCCGTAGCGGTGCATTCCCGCCAGCAACGCGCCCGGCATGTCACGCCGGAAATCGGCCGCCGAGCCCAGCAACGCGTTGCCGGCCGGGCCCGGAATCGTCAGTGGACGCGCCGTCGACCGTAAGGTGGTCACTCGCCTCACCCCCGGGTGCCAGTCTGGCAGAGCCCGGCGGGGCGCGTGTACCCGTGCCGGCGGGGGCCGGTCAGCCCGCCACCACCTGCCACTGCTGGTTCGCGCCACCCCGGTCGGTCCACTGGGTCACCGCGGCGCCCTCGGCCACCGAGCCGCCGGTGACATCGAGAACCTTTCCGCTGTTGCGGTTGGTGAGCTTGGTGTAACCGTCCGTCCCGGTGACCACCAGCCAATGCTGGTTGGTGCCCCCGGTATCGCGGTACTGGATGACCGCCGCACCGTCGGCGGTGGACTTGCCGGTCACGTCGAGTACCAGTCCGCTGCCCCGGTTGACCAGCTTGGTGTATCCGCTGCCGGCGTCGACGAGCTGCCACCGCTGGAAGGCGCTGCCGGTGTCGCGCTGCTGCACGATCGTGGCGGCGCTGGCCGCCGAGCCTGCGTTGACTCCGATCACCAGGCCGCTACGCCGGTTCACCAGCTTGTACACCGAGACCGGGGGGACCGGGCCCCGCGCCGGCCGGGCGGCGATGCCGCCGCAGTCGAGCTCGTTGACGATGGCGGCCCCGCCGCCGACCGTCGCGGTGGCCTCCAGGCGCACGTAGCGGGCGCTGACCGCGGCGAACCGGGCGTACTTCAACGCACTCGTGCCGGCCCAGGCGCCCCGGGCGGCCTCGGTGAAGCTGGTCCCGTTGGTGCTGGTCAGCACCCGGTATCCGGTGATGTTGCCGGTGGTGATCGGCGTGTCCCGGACGTTGGCCCGGTCCTGGCGCGGCAGGTACGTGACGGCGTCGATGTTCGACCAGACGGCGCCCAGGTCCATCGTGACCGACTGGGGCAGCGGGGTGCCCGACTGCCACCGGCTCTCCCGGGCGAACTGCGCCCAGTCGACCTTGCCGTCGATGGCGTTGGCGGCGACGCCGCTGGTCGCCGTGGCCGCCACCGGGGTCACCGGGTAGAGCAGGACGTCCGGCTGCGCCGGCAGGGGCGGCCGGGTGGTGTCCGGCTGCCACCTCGTGCCGACCGCCTTGAGGGTGGCCAGGATGTTGGCGTCGAACAGGCCCTTGTTGTTCGGCATGCAGTTGAGCAGGAAGGAGCAGTACCGCTTCTCCAGCACCTTGATGTGGTCGTTGACGATGTTGGAGACGGTGCGGGTCGGCGAATCCGCCGTGGACCCCCGGGTGGAGCCCGGCGGGTGCCAGAACCAGCCGGTGTTCACGATGTTGACGCTCTGGCACGAGGCGAAGGTGTTCGTCGGCGGCGCCCAGATGCCCTTCGGTTCCTCGAAGAAGATGGCGTCGGTCTGCCACGGCTCGTTCACGCCGTTGAGGTCGATGATGACGATGTTCGGCTGCAAACCCTTGATGTGCGCCCGGATCTCGTCGTACGGCATCTGCTGGTGGCCCATCTGCCACGCCCAGCCGTCGATGACGATGGCCTGGATCTCGCCGTAGTCGCTCAGCAGTTCGGTGAGCTGGGCCTTGGTGTAGTCGATGTCGGCGCGGCTGATCGATCCGGTGGCGACACCCTGGGTGCGGTCCCAGACCGAGAAGTAGAAGCACGGCGAAATGTCCTGGTCCCGGAACGCGTCGACGTAGAGCCGGATGACGTCCTTGGGCACTGAGCTGTTCATGACGTTGTGCGCGGTGGTCTTGGTCGGCCACAGGCAGAACCCGTCGTGGTGTTTGGTGGTCAGCACGGAGATCGTCATCCCGGCGGACTTGGCCGCTGCCGCCCATTGCGCGCAGTCGAGCTGGGTCGGGTTGAACTTCTTCGGGTCCAGCCCGCCGGTGGCCCACTCCTCGTCGCTGAAGGTCGCCATGTTGAAGTGCATGAACATGCCGAACCGGTGCTCCACGAACGCCGCCTGCTGGGCGTAGAAGTTGCCGCCCGGGGCCGCCGCGGCGGGCGGTGCGTTCACCACCGACCAGGCCGCCGTTCCGCCGAAGGCCGCCACACCCGCGGCGGCCGCCGTGCTCTTGAGCAGGAGGCGGCGGGGGACCGGCTGGGACAGTTCGGGATTGTGCATGACTGCCTCCGAACATCGGATGTGTGGCTCATGCCGCAGGCGTCAAGGCGCCCTGGGCAGCGCATCAGGCATTTATGGGCATGACTGTAGCAGCTACTGATGTGATGTTTAAGCCATTGAGCGGGTCGACAAGTCCGGCCCGGTTGGCCGCCCACCGGTTCGGATCGCGCCCCGCCCGGCGCCCGCCCCGGCGGCTCCCGGAGGACCGGCGGTGCGGTCCACCGGTGCGCTCTGGCTCACGAGTTGGGATACCAGATTCGTGTGGCCGCTGCCCGCGCCGTAGGTTTGAGCCCATGAGGATCGGCATTGTGGGTGCGACCGGGCAGGTGGGCGGCGTCATGCGGCGCATCCTGACGGAGCGCCAATTCCCGGTAGACCAGCTCCGGCTCTTCGCCTCCGCCCGCTCCGCCGGGCGCACCCTGCCCTGGCAGGGCGGCGAGGTGACGGTGGAGGACGCGACCACAGCCGACTTCAGTGGCCTGGACATCGTGCTGTTCTCCGCCGGAAAAGGCAGCTCCAAGGAGCTGGCCCCGCGGGTCGCGGCGGCCGGCGCGGTCGTCATCGACAACTCCTCGGCCTTCCGGATGGACCCGGCGGTGCCGCTGGTCGTCGCCGAGGTCAACCCGCACGCCGCGGCGCAGCGCCCCAAGGGCATCATCGCCAACCCCAACTGCACCACGATGGCCGCGATGCCGGTGCTGCGCCCGTTGCACGCCGAGGCCGAGCTCGTCGCGATGGTCGCCACCACCTACCAGGCGGTTTCCGGCGCTGGCCTGGCCGGGGTCGCCGAACTGGACGAGCAGGTACGCAAGGTGGTCGACCGGGCCACCGAGCTGACCCACGACGGTGCGGCGCTGGAGTTCCCGGCCCCCCGGTCGTTCCCCCGCACGATCGCCTTCAACGTCATCCCGCAGGCCGGTTCCATCGTCGACGACGGCTCCGAGGAGACCGACGAGGAACAGAAGCTGCGCAACGAGAGCCGCAAGATTCTCGGCATCCCCGGGCTGAAGGTCTCCGGCACGTGTGTCCGGGTGCCTGTCTTCACCGGGCACTCACTGCAGGTCAACGCCCGCTTCGCCAGGGCGCTCAGCCCCGCGCGGGCGCGCGAGCTGCTCGACGGCGCCCCCGGCGTGGTGCTCTCCGACGTACCGACGCCATTGCAGGCCGCCGGGCAGGATCCCACCTACGTGGGCCGGATCCGGGTCGACGAGACCGTGCCGAACGGGCTGGCGCTGTTCCTGTCCAACGACAACCTGCGCAAGGGTGCCGCCCTCAACGCCGTGCAGATCGCCGAGCTGGTCGCCGCCGAACTGCGCTGAGCCACCCCGGAAACCGTCCCGATCGTCCCGTCCGCCCCACCGGCAGCACTCGAACGGCCCCGGTGCCATCCCGGCACCGGGGTTGTTCGCGTACCTGGCCCGTTGGCCTACGCGGCCGCTGGCATACGGGGGGTCGTGGCATACCCGCAGGACCATCGACAACACCGTCGGTGGGCCGATTTCTTCGAAACCCGGGTCAATGGCGGCTGCAGTTGGCCCGACCGGCCCAGGTAGTCGGACAATCGGCTCCCGGACGCGCTTATCGCCGCACCGATGCCCTGCCACCGACCGCCATCGGCGATAAATGCGGTTCCGCCCTCCGCCAGCCGGCACCGCCAATAACGTCTATTGTGGAAAGGCTCCCGCTATTTGCGTGATTCGGTAGCGCCTGGTCGATTTGCGGTGCAGAGTGATGTCATGAGTGAGAGTGGGCCTGGGGGCACGTACTTCTGGTGTCTTCGACACCGAACCGTCGAAACCGAAGCGCAGGCATGTGCCGCGCAGTACCGCCTTGGCCCGTACCCCTCTGCGGACGATGCCACCCGCGCCCTCGACCGGGTCAAGGAGCGCAACGCTTCGTGGACCGCCGAGGACGTCCGCTGGGCCGGGGAGGAGAGCTAGGCCGGCCGGTGCCCGCACACCGCCGCAACTCCGCCGCCTCCACCAGGAGGTCGGCCCTGACGTCGCAAGGAGAACCACCATGGCTGCAGCGAAGAAGGCCTCCACCGGTCCGGCCGCGAAACGCACGGCCGCGGCGACGGCCGACCGGGCCGACAACGAGACCACGGGTAAGAAGGTCGCCCGCGCCACGACAACGGCTGCCCGGCGGGTGTCGTCGGCGGCGAAATCGGCCACCAGCAAGCGCGGGAAGGCCACCGCCGACCAGACCGAGGTGCGGGAGGCCGGCGCCGCGACGGTGGATGCCATCAGGGCCAGCACCGCGAAGGGCACGGCGAAGGCCACGAAGGCCGGTGCCGCCGGGACCGGCACTGCCCGCAGGGGTGCCGCCAAGGCAACGTCCGGGACAGCGAAGACCAGTCCGGCCAAGGCCGGTACGGCGAAGACCGCGCCGGCGCGGGCTGCGAAATCCAGTCCTGCCAGGACCAGCCCGGCGAAGTCCAGCCCGGCCAAGGTGGGCACCGATGCCAAGGCGGGCGCTGCCAAGGCGGGCACCGCGGCCAAGGCGGGCGCTGCCAAGGTGGGCACCGCGGCCAAGGCGGGCGCTGCCAAGGCGGGCGCTGCCAAGGCGGGCGCTGCCAAGGTGGGCGCCGCTGCCAAGGTGGGCGCTGCCAAGGCCACGACCGGGAGGACCGGTACCGCCAAGTCCGCCGCTGCCAAGGCGGGTGCCGCCAAGGCCGGCCCGGTCAGGACTGGGGCCAGCGCCGCGAAGGCGGCGACGGCGAAGGCGGCGACGGCTAAGGCGACGTCGGCGAAGTCGGCCCCGGCCAGGGCGGGCGCTGCCAAGGCCGCCCCGGCGAAGTCCGGCACCGCCAAGGCGGCCGCTGCCAAGGCCGCCCCGGCGAAGACCAGCGCCGCCAGGGCGGGCGGCACCAGGACCACGTCGATGCGGGCCGGCGCGGCCGGTGCCGCCAGGTCGGCGGGTAAGGCCCGGCCCGGTACGGCGGCCACGGCGAAGTCCAGCGCGCCTTCAGGTACCGCCAGGGCCGGCACCGCGAAGTCGACCACCGGCCGGACCGCCGCCGATGACGCCAAACCGGATCTCTCCGATTCCGTGGTGATCACCGCCCGTAAGGCTGCCGCCACGGTCAGCGGTGTCGCGGAAATGACGGCGGAGGCCGTCAAGAATGTGGCCAACACGGTTAGGCACGCCACGGACACCGCTTTCAAGGTGATCAGCGACGTCACGGGTAACGACTCACCGACTGCCGATTCCGGCTCCACCGGAATCACACCGGCCCCTTCGGCCGCCGGCACCGGTAGCCCGGCGGGTCGCCGATCAGCGTCCACGTCAAACGGGCGGGCGGCGACGGCCGGCGCGAAGTCCGTCGGCGCGAAGAAGCCCGGCGCGAAGTCGGCCGGTGCGGAGTCGGTCGGGGCGAAGAAGCCTGCCGCGACGTCGGTCGGCGCGAAGAAGCCCGGCGGGAAGTCGGTCGGCGCGAAGGCGACCGCCGTCACGGCCACCGGTGCCACCGCCGGCCGGCAGGCGGCGCAGCCGAAGGGATCGGCCGCCAAGAACGCGGCGACATCGTCGGCGAGCAGTCCGGCGTCCCGGAGATCGGCGGCCGGCCGGGCGTCGGCCGGCAAGGTAACGGCCGGCAAGCCGGGGGCCGGGTCGGCAGCCAACAGATCAGCGGCCGGCAAGACCGCGCCCGCCAAGCCGGCGAGAAGTGGGTCGGCCGCCAAGCCGGTGGCCGGTGGGTCGGCGGAGGCGAACGGGGCCCGACCCCGGGCGGCGGCGAACGCGGGGCGGACGAACAGCCCCGAGGCCAAGGCGTCCGGCCTGAACGCCAGCCGCGCCAAGGCCTCGGGTAACCGCGCCGCCGCCGGCAGGGCCGCCGCGGCGAGCGCGGCGACGACGGCCGGCACGTCGCGGTAGCGGCTGCCGCGCATCCGCGGCGCGGGGCGGGGGGCTCCACAACAACCCCCCGTCGCCGCGCCGTCCCTTGTCGCGTGCCGCCGCGACCCGCTCGCTGTGGTGTGCGGCCGGTCGTCGCTGTGGGAGGCCTCGCCCTGGTAGGAAGGATCCGTGCTGATCCGACGTGTCCGAGCGCCCCGCATCGATTTCACCGGTCTGCGTCGGGAGTTGGGCCTGGAGCGGGACGTCCCGCCCGAGGCCCAGCGGGAGGCCGACGTGGCTGCCACGTCGACCCCGCTGCCGGACGCCGACCGCACCGACATCCCGTTCGTCACCATCGACCCGGCCACGTCCCGCGACCTGGATCAGGCCGTGTGCCTGGAACGCCGCGCCGGTGGCGGCTACCGGGTCCGGTACGCGATCGCGGATGTGACGGCGTACGTCGCGCCGGCCGGCCCGCTGCAGGCCGAGACGTGGCGGCGGGGCCAGACCGT
>DASVVF010001070.1:0-8085 GCA_036386695.1 Catenuloplanes sp.
GGTCGACCAGCCCGCCGACCGGGCCCAGGACGTCGCTGACCGACAGGGCCATCCGCAACCCCTCGGCGCGGGCGGCCGTCACGGCCGCGGGCACGTCGACCCGCCCGTGGTACGCCGCGGTCAGCAGCAGCGGCACCACGGTGGCGTGCCGGTGCCCGGCGGCATCCAGGGCGGTCAGCACCTGAACCGGACGGGGCAGGGTGTGGTCGAGGTACGCGGCCCGCACGTCGACCCCCGGACGCTGCGCCGCCACCGCCCGGACCAGGGCCCGGGTGGCGGCGGCGGCGTGCGGGTCGCGGCTGCCGTGGGCAACCAGGACGATCGGGTCCTGCCGCTCTGTCATACGTGCAGGCCGCACTCGGTTTTCTCGAACATCGCCCACCGGCCGGCCCGCGGGTCCTCGCCGGCCTTGGTGCGCCGGGTGCACGGCCAGCAGCCGATCGACCCGTACCCCTGCCGGAACAGCTCGTTGACCGGCACGTTCCACCGCGAGATGTACGCCTCCACCTCGGCCTGCGTCCACGCCGCGATCGGATTGACCTTCACCTTGCCGCGCTTGGCGTCGAACGCGATGACCGGGGTGTTGGCCCGGGTCGGCGACTCGTCGCGGCGCAGCCCGGTGGCCCAGGCGTCGTAGTCGCCCAGCGCCCGTTCCAGCGGCTCCACCTTGCGCAGGAAGCAGCAATCGTCCGGGCTCTTGTTGAACAGCCGGGGACCGTACTGGCCGTCCTGCTGTCCGACGGTCAGCCGGGGCCGGATCGAGCGGACATTGACCGGCATGGTGCGGGCCACCGTGTCGCGCACCCTGAGCGTCTCGGGGAAGTGCAGGCCGGTATCGAGGAAGACCACGTCGACGCCGGGCGCGACCCGGGACACCACGTGCGCCACCACGGCGTCCGCCATCGAGCTGGTCACGCAGAACCGGCTGCCGAAGGTGTCGCCCGCCCAGCGGGCGATCTCCTCGGCCGGAGCGCCCTCCAGCTCACGGCCGGCCGCGTCGGCCAGCGCCGTCAGCTCCTCGGCGGACCGGCCGGCCACCTGGGCCGGGGCCGCCGGGGCGCCGAGCGCGACGAGTCCCAGACCGGACGCGTTGACCGGACTCACGACGCCACCGCCCGGGATAGCAGCCCGGTGAACTTCACCGTGAAGACCCGGGTGCAGGCGTGGCACTCCCATGCGCCGTGCGCGACGGTAACGTCCTGGTCGCGACTGCGGGGCTCGCTTCGCTCACTCCTCGCGCTCCCGGCGTTGGGCCGCAGGTCCTCTTCCCCGCAATAGGGGCAGTAGAGAGGTGCGGCACGCTGCTCAGAACTCATCGAAGTTCCTCCTCGTCAACTCGCACAACCCACTGGGCGAACTCTTCACCCGGCGTCCGACCGGCCAGGTACCGACGGGCCAGCCGCTCCACGTACTCCGGAAGCTCCTCGGCGGTGGTCTTGAGGCCGCGCAGCTTGCGGCCGAATCCGGCGCTCTGGCCCTGCGCCATGCCCAGGCCGCCGCCGAGGTGGACCTGGAAACCCTCCACCTGGCGGCCGTCCGGACCCACCATCAGCTGGCCCTTCAGCCCGATGTCGGCCACCTGGGTACGGGCGCAGGCGTTCGGGCAGCCGTTGAGGTGGATCGAGATGTCGGCGTCGAACTCGCGTAGCCGCTCCTCCAGCCGGGCGACCAGTTCCTCGCCGCGGGCCTTGGTCTCGACGATCGCCAGCTTGCAGTACTCGATGCCGGTGCAGGCCATCGTGCCGCGCCGCCAGGACGACGGGCGGGCCTGCAGGCCCAGCCCGGACAGCCCGTCCACCAGCGATTCGACCCGGTCGCCGGGCACGTTGAGCACGAGCAGCTTCTGGTACGGGGTGAGCGAGACCCGGTCGCTGCCGTGCGCGGCCACCAGATCGGCGAGCCCGGCCAGCATGGTGCCGGACACCCGGCCGACCACGGGCGCGGCCCCGACGTAGAACCGGCCGTCACGCTGTTCGTGTACGCCGATGTGGTCGATCGGCTTGTCCGGCAGCTCCGGAGCCGGCCCGTCCAGCAGCGCCCGGCCCAGGTACTCCTTCTCCAGGATCTCCCGGAACTTCTCCACGCCCCAGTCCGCGACCAGGAACTTCAACCGCGCCCGGTGCCGCAGTCGGCGGTAGCCGTAGTCGCGGAAGATCCCCACCACCCCGGCCCACACGTCCGGGATCTCGTCCAGCGGCACCCACACGCCGAGGCGCTGGGCCAGCATCGGGTTGGTCGACAGGCCGCCACCGACCCACAGGTCGAAGCCGGGACCGTGCTCCGGGTGCTCCACCCCGAGCAGCGAGATGTCGTTGACCTCGTACGGCATGTCGGCCAGCCACGAGATCGACGACTTGAACTTGCGCGGCAGGTTGGAGAACTCCTTGCTGCCCACGTACCGCTTGATGATCTCGTCGATCGCCGGGGTGGGGTCGATGACCTCCGCCGCGGACACCCCGGCGACCGGGCTGCCCAGCACCACCCGGGGGCAGTCGCCGCAGGCCTCCGTGGTGGACAGGCCGACGTCCTCCAACTGCCGCCAGATCGCCGGCATGTCCTCGACCCGGACCCAGTGCAGCTGGATGTTCTGCCGGTCGGTGATGTCGGCGGTGTCCCGGCCGTACCGCTGCGAGATGTCCGCGATGGCGCGCAGTTGAGGCAGGCTCAGCTGGCCGCCGTCGACCCGCACCCGCAGCATGAAGTACTCGTCCTCCAGCTCGTGCGGCTCGAGCACGGCGGTGCGCCCGCCGTCGATGCCGGCCTTGCGCTGGGTGTAGAGCCCCCACCAGCGGAACCGGCCACGCAGGTCGGCGGGGTCGATCGAGGCGAATCCGCCGTGCGCGTAGATGTTCTCGATCCGGGCCCGCACATTGAGCGGGTCGTCGTCCTTCTTCGTCCGCTCGTTGCCGTTCCGCGGTACGCGGTGCCCGCGCGCCCACGGCCCTCCGCCGCGCGGCTTGCGGGCGGGGCGCACGGGTCGGGCCGGCGCGGCGGCAGGCTCGCCGGCCACGCCCGGTCGGGGCGAATTGGTGCTGACCGCCATCGCGGCGTCCTCCGGTTCTGCGGTGAAAAAGGGGAATCTCGCCGAACGCGCGCGGGCGAAGGCCGCCCCGGTCCGCGGGGCCAGCGACGACAGTGTCAGGAAGGCCGGCGCAGCGCGCGCCCGAACAGCAAGGAAGGGCGGCGTCAGTGCGCCGGACAGATCGCGCTGCGGACGCGGCCGTAGTCGACGTGGCGACGAACCACGAAGCGGCGCAGCACAGCGGTCTTCACGGAACTCATGCTGCCACACCCCCGGCGACCCGACCAGCAGCAAGCGCTCGGCGTCCCAGATCACGGGCCAGATGTGGCGCTTGTCACCCGAACCTGGCGATCTTCACGACCGGTTGCACCGAGCGGGCACCATTGCCGTTCCGCGGACGCCGAGAACGGGGGGCGCCGCTCAGTGGAAGAAGTCGACGTGGGAGAACATACCGGGCTCCGGCCCGCGGGCGTGGCGACCGCGCCCCCCGCCCAGGGCCCACCGACGGTTGGCTCCGCCGCCGGGCCGACGATCAGCCAGCGTCGACCGCGGGGGGGCGGGCATGCCGCACCGCCGGCCACCGGCCGGCGCTGGCTGGTGGTCGTACCGGCGCTGCTGCCCGGTCTGCTGATGCTGCTCGTCGGCCGGGTGGGGGCCGGCAACCCGGCGCTGGGCTGGGACGAGAACGCCACCTACCTGGTCAGCCAGCGCACCATCGGGGAGATTCTGCGCCAGGCCGGCAACCTGGACGGGGTGATCGCGCCGTACTACCTGTTCATGCACGGCTGGACCGCCGTGTTCGGCACCTCCGAACTGGCCCTGCGGACACCGTCGCTGCTGACCGTGGCACTGGGCGTGGCGCTGACCGGCGAACTGGGCCGGCGGCTGTTCGGGCCGGGCGTCGGGCTGCTCGCCGGGCTGATGCTGGTCGCCGTACCGCAGTTGTCGCGCTACGCGCAGGACGCCCGGGCGTACGGCTTCGTCTTCCTTTTCGCGGTGCTGGCCTCGCTACTGCTGCACCGCACCACCCGGCGCCCCGGCTGGGGCCCCTGGATCGGTTACGCGGCCGCCGTCACGCTGCTCGGCCTGGCCCACATCGTCGCCCTGCTGCTCCTCGTCGGGCACGGGTTCCTGCTGTTGGCCCGCGGACGGTGGCGCCCGGACCCGGCCCTGCGACGGTGGCTGACGGTCACCACGCTGGCGGTGCTACCGGTGCTACCGCTGGTCGCGCTCGGGTTGACCCAGCGGGGTGACCAGCTCGACTGGATCAAACCGGTCGGCTGGCAGGCGCTGGCCGCCGCGCCCGGCGACGTCTTCCTGTCCGCGGCCGCCGGGCTGCTGATCATCGGCCTGGCGATCACCGCCCGCTGGCCGGACCGCCCACTGCTGGTCGGGCTGTGGGTGACCGCGCTCACCCCGCCCGCCGCACTGCTGGCGGTGTCGCTGGTCACCGCGCCGCTCTGGGTTCCCCGCTACGTCCTGTTCGTCCTGGCCCCGCTGGCGATGCTCGCCGCGGTGGCGCTCCGCGGGATGCCGCTGCGGGCCGCCGCCACGCTGGGCCTGCTCATCGCCGTGGCGATACCGGCGCACCTGACGGCGCGCGGACCGAACAGCCACCACGGGCCGAACTTCCGCGCCATCGCCGGCGTCATCGCCGCCCGTCAGCAGCCCGGCGATGGCATCGTCTACGCCCGCGCCGGGAACTGGTCGCTGCGGGCCGGCGTCGGCTACTACCTGCGCGGCACGACCGCCCCGCGCGACCTGCTGCTGTGGCGGCCGGCCGCCCAGGTGGGCCGGTTGGGGGCCACCGAGTGCCCGGACACGGCCGGCTGCCTGGGAACCACCACCCGGGTGTGGGTGGTGCGGATGGGGCAGACCGACACCCCGGCCGCCGGGGTGGGCCCGGCGGCGACCCCGCTGCGCGAGCGGTACCGGCAGATCGGCACCTGGAAGGTCAGCAAGGGCACCGTCGGGCTGTTCGAACGCCGCTGAGCCGACTGCGGCCCGGCACCGCCGCTGAGCCGACTGCGGCCCGGCACCCGTGCGCGGCCGGATCGTGAGAGTGTTTCGGCCGTGACAGCAGAGGCCGGCGAGGCGGCGGACACGACGGCGGCGGACGGTGACAGGTGGCGGCGACCACCGCCGACCGCGCGGCAGCGGCGCGTCGACGGCTACGTCGGCCTGGCGCTCGCCGTGCTGGTTCCGGTCAACCTGGTGCTGGCCAACAGCACCGGCATGTACCCGCTCGGCCCGCCGCCGCCCTGGCCGGAGCAGCTGTTCTGGTCGCTGGCGGTGACGGTGCCGCTCGCCTGGCGCCGGCGCTGGCCGGAGGCGACCACCCTGCTGATCGCCGCGTTCTTCATCGCCGGGCAGGCGCGCGGCAACCCGGAGACCCAGGTCACCTCCGGCGCCCTGTTCACCGCCATCTACACCCTGGGGGCGTGGGGACGTAACCACCGGCTGGCCCGGCGGCTGCGCCTCGCGGTGATCGCCGCGATGTTCAGCTGGCTGGGGGTCAGCTACCTGCTGAACCTGGGCGACATCCCGCCCAACTCGTTCCCCCGGGCCGCCGGTCCGATCCCACCGGTGCCGGCCCTGATCATCAGCAGCATCCTGACCAACGCCCTGTTCTTCGGGTTCGCCTGGCTGTTCGGCGAGGTCGGCCGCACCTCGGCCCGCCGCGAGTACCAACTCCAGGTGCAGGCGGAGGCGCTACGCCGCTCGCAGGCGCAGGCCGGCGAACGGGCGGTGATGCGCGAACGGGTCCGCATCGCCCGGGAGCTGCACGACGTCGTCGCCCACCATGTCTCGGTGATGGGCGTGCAGGCGTCGGCCGGCCGGCGGGTGCTGACCAGGGCCCCGGACCAGGCCCGCACCGCGTTCGCCGCGATCGAGCAGAGCGCCCGGACCGCCGTGGACGAGCTGCGGCGGATGCTCGGCGTGCTGCGCGACAGCGGCGACGACCACGCCACGGCGGTCGGCGACGGCGACGGCGACGGCCAGCGCACCTCGGTCGGCCTCGACCAGCTGGAAGAGCTGCTGACCGGCGCCCGCGACGCCGGGCTGAGGGTCGAGTACGGCGTCTTCGGCACCCCCGGGCCGGTGCCGTCGTCGGTCTCCCTGGCCGCGTACCGGGTGGTGCAGGAGGCGGTGACGAACACCCTCAAGCATGCCGGGGCCGCCGTCATCGACGTCCGGATCAGATATCTGAGCAGCGAGCTGGAGGTCGACGTGACCGACGACGGACGCGGGGTCGGGTCCCGGGACGGATCCGGGTCCGGTTACGGACTGATCGGGATGCGGGAACGGGTCGCCGCCCACGACGGCACGCTGGAGGTCGGGCGGCGGGAGGCCGGCGGCTTCCGCGTCCGGGCCCGGTTCCCGCTGGCGAACGCCGAAGCCGCGCTGTCATGACGATCCGCGTCCTGATCGCCGACGACCAGCAACTCGTCCGTGCCGGCTTCCGGGTCATCCTCGAGACGGAGGACGACATCGAGGTGGTCGGGGAGGCCGCCGACGGCGCCCGGGCCGGCGAACTGGCCCGGGACCTACGGCCCGATGTGGTGCTGATGGACGTCGAGATGCCCGGTGTCGACGGTCTGGCCGCGACCCGCCGGATCGCCGCCGACGCCCCGCACGGCCCGGCGGTGCTGATCCTGACCACGTTCAGCCGCGAGGACTACCTCTTCGAGGCGCTGCGCAGCGGCGCCAGCGGCTTCCTGCTCAAGAACGGCACCCCGGAGGCGCTGATCGAGGCGGTGCACGTGGTGGCCCGCGGCGACGCGCTGCTCGCCCCGGAGGTAACCCGGCGGGTCATCTCGACGTTCGCCACCCCGGTCGTCCCGAAGCCGGCGACCAGCCGGCTGCTGGACGGGCTCACCCCCCGGGAGCGGGAGATCCTGGTGCTGCTGGCCGGCGGTGACACCAACGCCGGGATCGCGTCCCGGCTGCACCTGGGCGAGGCCACGGTGAAGACCCACGTCAGCCGGGTGCTGACGAAGTTGCAGCTGCGCGACCGTACCCAGGCGGTGGTCTTCGCCTACGAGCACGGGGTAGTGACACCGGGCGGGTGACCCCGCGTTGGCCCACGTCCGCCGCGCGACGGACCTGAAGATCACCCGCTGGCCGGACTGCACGGCGCCGCCGCGTCCCTAGGGTTTTCGCCATGACCGAGATACTCCGCGTCCAATCGGTGAACCGCAGCTTCGGTGACCGGCAGGTGCTCAAGGATGTGTGGTTCGACGTAGCGGCGGGCCGGATGACCGGCTTCGTGGGCGGCAACGGCGCCGGGAAGACCACGGTGATGCGCATCATCCTGGGGGTGCTGGCCGCCGACTCCGGCGAGGTGACCTGGCGCGGCGCACCGCTGACCCACGAGGACCGCCGGACCTTCGGCTACCTGCCCGAGGAGCGCGGCCTCTACCCGAAGATGACCGCCCACGAACAACTGGTCTACCTGGCCAGGCTGCACGGGCTCAGCGCGGCCGCCGCCCGGCGCAACACCACTGACCTGATCGAGCGGGTCGGCCTCGGCGAGCGTGCCGGCGACCTGGTGGAGAAGCTGTCGCTGGGCAACCAGCAACGCGTGCAGATCGCCGCCGCGCTGGTGCACGACCCGCAGGTGCTGATCCTCGACGAGCCGTTCTCCGGACTCGACCCGATGGCCGTCGACCTGCTCGTCACGGTGCTGCGGGAACGCGCCGCGAACGGGGTGCCGGTGCTGTTCTCCAGCCACCAGCTCGACGTCGTCGAGCGGCTCTGCGACGACCTGGTGATCATCGCCGACGGCACCATCCGGGCCGCCGGCAGCCGCGCCGAGCTGCGGGCCACGTACGCCGCGCGGCGCTTCGAGCTGGTCGTCGACACCGACGCCGGCTGGCTGCGCGACCACCCGGGGGTGACGCTGGTCGACCTGGACGGCGCCCGCGCGGTCTTCGACCTCGCTCCCGGCACCGACGACCAGGAGGTGCTGCGCGCCGCGCTGGCCCGGGGCCCGGTCCGTTCCTTCGGTCCCGTCACGCCGTCGCTCGCTGAGATCTTCCGAGAGGTGAACCAGTGACCAC
>DASVVF010001071.1:0-6044 GCA_036386695.1 Catenuloplanes sp.
CCGGGAAGATGGGCCTGGACCCGGCGATGCTGGTGCACGCCCGGCAGCTGGGGGACGGGTTCACGTTCTTCGTGGTGTACGGGCGGGTGGGTCATCTGGTGGACACCGCGGCGGTGCGGGTGGTGCGGCGGGAGTTCCCGCTGCTGAGCGCCAAGGAGGTGAACACGGTGGTGAAGCAGCGGCTGCGGCGCAAGTTGTCGGTGGTGGGGGCGTGTGTGGGCACGGACGCGCACACCGTGGGTATCGACGCGATCCTCAACGTGAAGGGCGTCGCGGGGGAGAAGGGCCTGGAGTACTACCGGGAGTTCACGGTGACGAACCTGGGGGCGCAGGTCAGCGTGGCCGAGTTGGTCGAGGCGGCGCAGGAGCAGCGGGCCGACGCGGTGCTGGTGTCGCAGGTGGTGACCCAGCGCGACGCGCATCTGCACAACACCCGGGAGGTGGCGGCGGCGTTCCGGGAGGCGATGCCGGCGGCCCGGCGGCCGTTGCTGGTGGTCGGCGGGCCGCGCTTCGACGAGCTGATGGCCGGGGAGCTGGGCGTCGACCGGATCTTCGGGCGGGGGACGACGCCGGGGGAGGTGGCCAGTTATTTGGTGTACGCGTTGATCACGGCCCGGGTGGGGGTGGGGCGATGATGACGGTGACGCACCGGCGGTATGTGCCGTACTCGCACGCGCATTACGCCGGTGGTCTGGTCGACGGGGCGTACGCGTTGGGGTTGTTCGGTGATGTGGCCACCGAGGTGTGTCTGCGGATGGACGGCGACGAGGGGTTGTTCGCCTCGTACGCCGATGTGCAGTTCCGGGCGCCGGTGCGTGGTGGGGACGTGGTGGAGGTGACCGCCACGGTGACCCGGGTGGGTACCCGCAGCCGGACGCTGGATTTCCGCTGTGTGGTGGTGTGCCGGGGTCGCCCTGATCGGGGTGGGTCGGCCGGGGAGGTGCTGGATCCGCCGGTGGTGGCGGTGACGGCCACCGGCACGGTGGTCGTTCCCGCCGCGTTGTGAGCGCGCTGGCGGTGTGCGCGGACGTCGGGTCGACGTACACGAAGGTGGCGGTGGTCGACGTGGGCGGTGCTGAGCTCGTCGCGACGGCGCAGCGTCCCACCACGGTGGACACCGATGTGCTGCACGGCCTGGACGCGGCGGTCGCGGCGACCGGGGTGCGGTTGGCCGCGGGTACCCCGTGGTACGTGTGTTCGTCGGCCGGCGGTGGGTTGCGCCTGGCGGTCGTCGGTTATCAGGAGCTGGTCACGGCGCGGGCCGGTCACCGGGTGGGCCTGTCGGCCGGGGCGCTGGTGGTGCACGTGGCCGCGGGTCGGCTGGGCGGTGCGGAGGTGGCCGGGTTGCGGGCCGCCCGACCGGACGTGGTGCTGCTGGTCGGGGGTACCGACGGTGGTGACGGTGAGGTGCTGGTGCACAACGCGGCCCGGCTGGGCGCGGCGCGGTGGCGGGTGCCGGTGGTGGTGGCCGGCAACGTGGCGGTGCGCGAGCAGGTGGTGGCGGCGTTGGCCGGGGCCGGGGTGCCGGTGACGGCGGCGGCGAACGTGCTGCCCCGGATCGGGGTGTTGGCGGCGGCGTCGGCCCGGGCGGCGATCCGGGAGGTGTTCCTGCGGCATGTGATCGGCGGTAAGCGGTTGTCGCGGGGCGGGCGGTTCGCCGCCCTGGTCCGGGCGGCCACCCCGGACGCGGTGTTGAGCGCGGTGGAGTTGCTCGCCGACGTCGACGGGGCCGATCTGCTGGTGGTGGATGTGGGTGGGGCCACCACGGACGTGTACTCGGCGTTGACGCCGGACCCGGAACAGCGCGGCGGGCCGCGTGCGGAGGTGACCGGCACGCTGTGGCGCAGCCGCACCGTGGAGGGTGATCTCGGGGTGCGCCGCAGCGGCCCGGCGGTGGTGGCGGCGGCGCTCGCGGAGCGGCTGCTGGCGCCGGACGACCCGCTGGTGGCCGACCCGCTGGTGGCCGGTCCGGTCGGTGGCGCCGGTGCCGGTGACGGGCGGGTGGCCGTGGAGCGGCGGTTGGCGGTGCTGGCCGCGACGGTGGCGTTGCGCCGCCACGCGCGTGGTCCGGACGCGACGGTGGGCGGTCGGGGCGGTCGTGACCTTCGGCGGGTAAGGCTGGTCGTGGGCTCCGGTGGGGTCCTGCGGCACGCCGCGGCGCCCGACGCGGTGGCGCTGCTCGACGCGGCGTTGGCCGACGACGCCGGTGCCTGGGCCCGCCCGGCGGCGGCCCGTACGGTGATCGATCACCGGTATGTGCTGGCCGCCGGGGGGTTGCTCGCCGCGGATCACCCGGCGGCGGCGGTGGCGGTGCTGCGCCGGTATCTGCCGGCGGGGTGAGTGGGTGCGACACGGACGGGGTCGGTTACCCGGACACGCCGGGCGACACGCCGCCCGGGAGGTGGGCTGAGGTTGACAAGCCCCCCGGTGCGCCACGTACCGTCCTGTAGTCCTACTACGGGAAGCGGCTGTGGTTCGCTTCGTCTCTCCGCCTGCTGGCCGAGCGACCGGTTGCCGGCCGGTCGCAACGACTGTCTCCCCTGCCACGGGATGCAGCCGCTCGGCCAGGTCCAGCAGGTGGGGGTCGGCGGGGCGGCGCGAACCGGTCGCGCCTTCCGGTGCACGGGCAGAAGTGGGTGTCGGGGCCAGTAGACAACGGCACGCTGTGGGCAGCCAGTCCGCGTCGTGTCGGTCCGAAGGTCGCCGGGGTGCACGTCTGCCGCACCGGTGCGGGAAGGACCTGGGAGCATCGGGGCGCGGTCGTTGACCGCGCCCCGATTTTCATCGGGCGGGCCCCCCGGCTGCCCCGTCGCCGTGGGCCGCCGCCGGGTGGTGGCCGCCGCAATGTGATCGTGACAGCCGCCGGGTAGCGTCGGCGGTGGACCTGTCGGCCCGGCGGAGGATGAGACGTGGTGAGCGTGGTGCAGTCCGCCGGGGTGGCGCTGCGGGGCCGTGCCGGCGGTGTGGGCCCGGACACGTCGACGCCGCGGGCGTTGCCCCGCCCGGTCGCGCTGGTCGCGGCGCTTGCCGCCGGCGCCGCGCTGGTCGCGGCGTTCCCGCCGTACGACGTGTGGTGGTTGGCGCCGGTGGCGGTGGCCCTGCTCGGTGCGGCGGTGCACCGGCGGCGGGTGCGCGGCGGGGCGGTGTTGGGCCTGCTGACCGGGCTGGCGTTCTTCGTGCCGCTGCTGTCCTGGACGAATCTGCACACCGGTGACCTGCCGTGGCTGCTGCTGTCGACGGCTCAGGCGGTGTTCGTCGCCGGGGTGGGCGCCGCCGCGGCCTGGTGCAGTGTGCTGGTCGACCGGTACCGGGCGCTGTGGGCGCCGCTGACCGCGCTGCTGTGGGTGGCGCAGGAGGCGGCCCGCGACCGGCTACCGTTCGGCGGTTTCCCGTGGGGGCGGTTGGCGTTCAGCCAGGCTGATGGGCCGTTGCTGCCGTGGGCCGCGGTCGGCGGCGCCCCGCTGGTCACCTTCGCCGTGGCGCTGACCGGTGGGTTGCTGCTGGCCGCCGGTTGGCGGGGCTGGCCGGGCCGCCGGGCGCGCCGGTGGGTGCCGGCGGTGGCGTTGCTCGGTGCGGTGGCGCTACCCGGCGTCGTGGCGGCGGTGCTGCCCCGGCATGGTGCGCCCGGCCCGCAGGTGCGCGTCGCCATCGTGCAGGGCAACGTGCCACGGTTGGGTTTCGAATTCAACGCCCAACGCCGGGCGGTGCTGGACAACCACGTCAACGCGACCCTGGAGCTGGCCGCCCGGGTCGCCGCGGGTCAGGAACGCCCCCCCGACCTGGTGGTGTGGCCGGAGAACGCCAGCGATATCGACCCGCTGCGCAACCCCGACGCCGCGGCCCGGATCAGCCAGGCCGCCGACGCGGTGCGGGCACCGATCCTGGTCGGCGCGTTGAAGGTCGGCCCGGCCCCGGGCGAGCTACGCAACGTGGGGCTGCTCTGGCAGCCGGTGACCGGCCCGGATCTGGGTCAGCTGTACGTCAAGCGCCATCCGGTGCCGTTCGCCGAGTACGTGCCGTTGCGGGCGGTGGCCCGGCAGGTCAGCACCCAGGTGGACCTGATCCGCGACATGAGCGCGGGCACCCGCCCCGGGGTGATCAGCACGGGGCCGGTGGTGCTCGGCGACGTGATCTGCTTCGAGGTGGCCTACGACGCCCTGGTCCGCGACACCGTCACCGGCGGTGCCCGGTTGCTCAGTGTGCAGACGAACAACGCGACGTTCAACGCCGCCGAGGCGCACCAGCAGTTGGCCATGGTCCGGTTGCGTGCCGTGGAGCACGCCCGGTCGGCGTTGATGGCCTCCACCGTCGGGGTGTCCGGCTTCGTCGACGCCGACGGTCGGGTCGACGGCGCCACCAGCTTCAATGCCGCGGCCGTGGTGGTGCGTGACGTGTCGTCGAGCGCACCGCGTACGCTAGCGACTCGATTGGGCGGATGGCCCGAGGTGATCCTGACCGGGCTCGCCGCGGGCGTCCTGGCCGCTGGCGTGTTCGCGCGCCGGCGGCGGGTGACACCGCCGCCCGGTGACGTACAGCTGCTCGACAACTCCCCCTGACAGAACCGGAGGCACGGTGAGCGAGGACACCACGTCGACTGCTGGCCCTACGGAGGGTTACCCCGGCGTCGGTCGGGTGGTCGTCGTCATACCCACCTACAACGAGGCCGAGAACATCCGGATCATCACCGACCGGCTGCGCCGCGCGGTCCCGGCGGTGGACGTCCTCATCGCCGACGACAACAGCCCCGACGGCACCGGCGCGGTCGCCGACGAGTTGGCCGCCGCCGACAGTCAGATCCACGTGCTGCACCGTGCCGCGAAGCAGGGCCTGGGCGCGGCGTACGTCGCCGGGTTCAAGTGGGCCCGCGAGCACGACTACGACGCCGTGGTCGAGATGGACGCCGACGGCTCGCACGCCCCGGAGCAGCTGCCGGCACTGCTGAACGCCGCCCGCGACGCCGACGTGGTCATCGGCTCACGCTGGGTCGGCGGTGGCAAGGTCGTGAACTGGCCGGCGCACCGGCTGCTGTTGTCGCGTGGCGGCTCGCTGTACACCCGGCTGGCGTTGGGTCTGCCGTTGCGCGACGCGACCGCCGGGTACCGCGTCTACCGGATGCCGGTGCTGGAGAAGATCGAGATCGACAAGGTCGTGTCGCAGGGCTACTGCTTCCAGATCGACCTGGGCTGGCGTTCGCACCGCAACGGCTTCCGCATCGTCGAGGTGCCGATCACGTTCGCCGAGCGGGAACGTGGCGCCAGCAAGATGAGTTCGTCCATCGTGCGTGAGGCGCTGTGGCGGGTCACGGTGTGGGGGGTGACGTCCCGCCGGGAGGCGATCAAACGGGCCCTGGGGGGCCGCTCCCGGGCCGCCGGGTCACGCTGGCCGTGAACCCCGCCCGGGGCGTGTCATGCTGGATGTGACGCCGCCGGAGGCGTCAGTTTGCGGGTGAGGTGACATGCGTCGAACGATGACATGGGCGCCGCTGGCGCTGCTGCTGACCGCGTTGGTGGAAATCCTGGTCTTCGTGCTGGTCGCGCGGGCGGTCGACGCCGGCTGGGCGGTGTTGGGCATCGCGGTGTTGTCGCTGGCCGGTGTGCTGTTGCTGCGCCGCGAGGGGATGCGGGCGTGGCGGCGGTTCCGCACCGCCGCCCAACGCGACGAGCCGCCCGGCGGCAACGTCATCGACGGGCTGGTCGGGCTGCTGGGGGCGTTGTTGCTGGCCGTGCCGGGGTTCGTCACCGGCCTGGTCGGGTTCCTGCTGCTGGCCCCGCCGCTGCGGTGGGCGGCCCGCGCCGGGGTACGCCGGGCCACCGAACGGCGGGTGTCCTCCGCGGTGGCCGGGGACCTGTTCGGCCCGCGCCGGGTACGGGTGCGCCGTGGCCGGGCACCGGCGCCCACCAAGCCGGCGGGCCCGCCGCCGGCCGCCGCGGCGCTCACCGGTGAGATCGTCGAAGGGGAGATCGTCCCCGTGCCGCCCCGCGTCGGCGGCGGCTGACCCGTTGGCCCCGCGCGCACCCTGAGCTGACCCCGTTGGCCCCGCGCAC
>DASVVF010001072.1:0-5928 GCA_036386695.1 Catenuloplanes sp.
CCGGCCACCCTGATCCGATGTCCGCCCGCACCGCGGGGCCACCGCCGTCGGTGGTGGTCTCGCGCCCGACGGTGTTCGTGCACAATGGGCCTCGTGCCGGTTGAGATGAGCCGCGATCGTTTCGAGGAGCTCGTCGCTGACGCCCTCGACGAGGTGCCCGGTGAGCTGCTCCGACTGATGAACAACGTGGTCATCCTGGTGGAGGAGGACTCCCCGCCGGACGAGCCCGAGCTGCTGGGGCTCTACGAGGGCCACGCGTTGACCGATCGGGGCTGGGATTACGCCGGCGTGCTGCCCGATCGGATCACCATCTACCGCCGACCCATCCTGCGCATCTGTGACACCGATGACGACGTCGTCGAGGAGGTGGCGGTCACGGTGGTGCACGAGATCGCGCACCATTTCGGCATCGACGACCATCGCCTGCACGAGCTGGGCTGGGGCTGAGCTTCGAAGAGATCCGGTTCTCGTCGAGTCGGATCGGTGACGAAACGTTGCCCGGGCGGGACGGGTTTCCTACCCTCGGGCACCACCTAAGGGAGGAATCCGATGCGCAGCGAGCTGTTCTCCGCGGAGAACCTGGAAAAGGAATCGGAACAGCCGGGTCTCCGGCTGCAGAACTCCAAGATGTTGAAGATCGAGCTCCGGGGCGACTGCATGGCCCGGGTCGGCTCGATGGTCGCCTATCAGGGCCAGGTCCAGTTCCAGGCGCTGGGCTCGGGCGGCATCAGCAAGTTCATCAAGCAGAAGCTGACCGGTGAAGGCGTCCCGCTGATGAAGGTCTCCGGCAACGGCGACGTCTTCCTCGGCGACCGGGCCGCCGACATCCACCTGATCGACCTCGATCAGGGAGACGCCCTGTCCATCAACGGCGCCAACGTGCTGGCGTTCGAGTCGTCCCTGCAGTACGACATCAAGATGGTGCAGGGCGCCGGCATGATGTCCTCGGCCGGCCTGTTCAACTGCGTCTTCACCGGCCGTGGGCGGATCGCGGTCACCACCAAGGGCACCCCGGTCGTGCTCACCGTCGACCAGCCGACCTATGTCGACCCGCAGGCCGCGATCTGCTGGTCGGCGAGCCTGCAGACCGGCTACCACCGGGCCGAGCAGATGGGCCTGGGCACCCTGCTGGGCCGTACGACCGGTGAGGCGTTCACGATGAGCTTCGCCGGTCAGGGCTTCGTCGTGGTGCAGCCGTCCGAGGAGCCACCGGGCGGCATCGCCGGGGCAGCGGCCGGACAGCAGCAGAGTGGTGGGGTGCTCGGCGGCCTGCTCGGCCACTGACCGGCGACCCACTCAACCCGCGGTCGGTTCCCGCTCAGGGGCATCCGGCCATCGCTTCCCGGCGGTGGCCGGGTGCCCCTGTTCGCCGTCCAGGTGGTCCGGTCGGGGGGCGCGGTGGGGTCCCGGCGCGGGTTGGCCAGCGCTCAGGCGGGCTCGCCGCGGCGCAGCCGGGCGAGCCAGGCCGTGGAGTCGGCGAAGTCGCGGTCGGACAGGCCCACCGGGGTACGGGTCGGCGGGTTGTCGGCGGCGGCCGTCCACCGGTGCCGTGGGTATGAGCCGAGGAAGCGCACGTCGGCGCAGATCCGCCGGAGCCCCTGCAATGCCTCACCGAGCCGGGGTTCGGCGACATGGCCGGTGCAGTCCAGATAGAACACGTACCGGCCGAGCTGCTCACCGGTCGGCCGCGACTCGATCCGGCTCAGGTTGACGCCGCGCACCGCGAGTTCGGTCAGCACCAGCAGCAGGGCGCCGACCCGGTCGTGCGAGATGTAGACGGCCAGCGAGGTGACGTCGTCGCCGGTCGGCGCGGCCGGCGGTCCGGGGCGCGAGACCAGGGCGAACCGGGTCACCGCGTCGGGATGGTCAGCGATCTTGTCGGCCAGGACGTCGAGCCCGTAGCGACCGGCACCGATCGGCGCGCAGATCGCCGCGTCGTAGCTGCCGTCGGCGGCGCCGATCGCCGCCGCCGCGTTGGAGAGCACGTCGACCACCATGGCGTCGGGTAACTGCCCACGCAGCCACCGGCGGCACTGGGCGGAGGCCTGGGGGTGGGCGCCGACCGTACGCACGTCCGTCAGGCCTACTCCGGGGCGGGCGCCGAGGACGAACTCGACCGGCAGCACCACCTCGCGAGTGATCATGAGGGGAGCGCCGCCGGTCAGCTCGTCCAGGGTCACCGGCACGGCGCCACCGACGGAGTTCTCCAGCGGCACCAGGGCCGCGTCCGCCTCACCGGCGCGGACGGCGTCGAGGGCCTCCGGCACGCTGCGGGCCGGCACGCGGGTGCCGTGTTCGGCGGCTGGGATGGTCCGCAGCGCCTGCTCGGCGAAGGTGCCTTCCGGCCCGAGGTAGGCGAAGCGGGTGGGTGGGTTTCCGGGCATGACGTTGAGCGTAGGCGCTACGCCACCCGGCGGCGGCGCGGCGGTCGGGACGGAGCCGCGGGGGTCAGGACCCGGGGGGCGCGGCGGTCAGGACCCGGGGGGCGCGGCGGTCAGGACGGGGGCGCGGCGGTGCCCATGTCGCAGGCGAGGGCCTGGATGCCGGCGGGTGCCCCGGCCCGCACGCCGGTGGTGCACACGTCCGTGCCGGTGGTCACCACGGTCAGCGTGCCGGGGCGGCCCCGGGTGAGCACCTGCAGCGGCTCCGGCTCCGGGTTCTCCACCAACTGGACGACGGCGTACTGCCAGTTGCCGGCGCAGAACGGGCCGTCCTTGACGCGCAGAGTGGCGCCTTCGGGCAGCACCCCGCTGGTCCGGCGCAACGCGGCCAGCACCTGATCACCGGTGGGTACGCCGGGGCAGCGCGGCGCCGTGGGCCGGGCGGTGGGGGAGGCCGCCGCGGGGGTCGGTGACCACGGTGGGCTCGTTGCCGGCGGCAGCGGGTCGACCGGGGCTGTGGGCAGGCCGGTCGGCAGTCCCGGCGGGATCGTCGGGGTGCCGGGCGCGGACGGTTCCGGTGTGCCGCTCGACGAGGGCAGCACCGACCCGGGCTGTTCACGCAGCTCCGGTGGCCTGCCGCAGGCGGTGAGAGCGGCTGCGCAGGCGAGCACCGTGGCGCCGATCAACGCCGTGCACCACGTCGGCCCGCTGTCGGGCCCGCCAGGCCGCCGGCGTCGCAATCGCACCCTCGACACGGACAGCTGACCCTTCTCTTCATCGGTGACCGTCGTTGGCTGGGCAGGGCCTCATCGTAGGCGCTGGGGCTGCCGGCGGCTACCGGTACCGGCCCGGCCGTCACCGGGGCGGGCGCACACCCAGGAAGCGGCCGCCCACTGCGCGGCAGCCGCCGCAGACCGCGGGAACGTGGCCTCGGAGGTGCGGGAAGGCCCGGCTCCGAAGTACGGGAAGGCCGGCTCCGAACTGCGGGGCAGCCGGGTTTCAGACCGCGGAGAAGAACGTGAGGCTGGCCCGGACCACGCCGTCGTCCACCAGCGGGGTGGAGATCGCGTCCACGGTCACGTCGCCGCCCGTGCCGGCGTCGAATTGCACCCGGATCAATCCTCTGGCCAGCCGCTCACTGCTCAGCGCCAGCATCGGGGGGATCTTTTCGGCGTCCGCCTCGGGCAGCTGACAGCGGCCGGCGGTGAAGTCGATGAACCGCAGCGGACCGTCGATCAGCGGCTTGCCCAGTGTCGCCGCCGGTGGGTCCAGTCCGAGCAGGGCGCAGCAGGACGCCGAAATCGCCAGGATGGTGGCGTCCCGGTCGATGACCACGCACGGCTCCGCGGCCCGGTCCACCGTCGCGGTCCACCGCTCCACGTTGGAGTCCAGCGGTGTCGCGGCGGGTGATCGGGGTTGCGGTACGAAGGCTTCCGACAGCGAGAGCTCGACGTGCGTCACCCCGCGCCTCCCCCTGTACCGTCGCCGACCGCTGTCACGGTAACCCGCCGGCGCCGGTTCCGCCGACCCCTCGGGGGCGGCCGGCGACCCGGCGGGCTTCGTGGGCAACGTAGGACCCCGCTGTCGGCGCCGGGGTCCGAGGGAATGTTACCGGTGAGTCGCTTTCTTGTCAGTGGCCGTTCGGCCGTCGTCGTACCACCGGTAATCGGCCGCCCGGCGCTGCTCCGCCGCGCCGATGAGCCAGGTCGAGGGGTGGCTGGCGACCGCGGACAACTTCCGCGCGGTGGTCGGGCTGATCCGGGCACCGCCGGAGACGAGCAGCCGGTCGAGTTCCCGATGGGTGGCCACCAGACAGTCCTTGGGCAGCCCGTGCACGCTGATCACACCGGAGCCGACGAAGGTGAGCACCGGGCTGACCGGGACGCGGAGCCCGACCGCCGCGGACAGCGCCCGTCCGGCCCGCCGGGCATCGCGGCACGCCTCGGCGACGTACGCCGGCCGCTTGCCGTTGATCTGTACGACGTCCCCGGCGATGAGCACCCGGGCGCGGCCGTGGTCGGCGACCGTGACGGCGAAGACCCCGCCCGGCCCGATCGCGAGAAAGCCGGCGCGTTCGTCGTTCTCCGCGCCGGCGAGGTCGAGCCACTGGCTCGTATGCGGGTCTGTCCGTGGCCAGTCGACGATGTGCCAGGCCGGACCCAACCGGTCCAGGCGGGTCAGGGCGCGGTTGCCCGCGGCCTCGACCCGGCGCGCCTCCCGTTCGGCGCGGCGGCGGCGGGCCCACTCCACCGGGCTGGGACGAGCCGCTTCGATGGCCGGCGGTGGGGCGCTGCGGTGCGTCCCGTCATCGGCGGCGGGTAGGGCGCGGCGTTGCGGCACCACTCGTGGTGCGGGAAAAACGGTCATCGGGACCTCCGGCAAAAAGGTCGCTGAGATATTGCCCACTACCGTACGTGGCCGACCCCCTACAGAAGCAAGGGCAGAACGCGAATGATGAACGAGTGAATCAGGATGAATGCCATATTCATCCTCAGCCGCTTTCCCCGCATGGCGCACCGATTGACCTAGGCTGCCACTGTGGCCCCCTACGTGGACAGCGAAGTCAGCCAGCTCGCGACCGTTATGTTGCACCGGCCGGGCGCCGAACTGGCCCGCCTCACCCCGCGCAACAACGACTCACTGCTGTTCGACGGCATTCCGTGGGTGGGCCGGGCGCAGGAGGAACACGACGCCTTCGCCGCGGCCCTGCGCGCCCGCGGCGTCGAGGTGCTCTATCTGGCCGATCTGTTGGCCGAGACCCTCGCCGTCGACGCGGCCCGTGCCGAGCTGACCGCCGTGGTGCTGGCCGATCCCCGGGTCGGTGACAGCCTGCGGGGCCGGGTCGCCGACCACCTCGCCGAGCTGGACGTGGCCGGGTTGACCGACGTCCTCATCGCCGGCCTCGCCCACGAGGAGATCCGGCCGGCCGCCGGCCGCCCCGGGGGACTGGTGTACACGATGATGGACCCGCACGACTTCGTGATCGACCCGCTGCCGAACCTGCTGTTCACCCGCGACTCGTCGGTGTGGATCCGGGACCGGGTCGCCGTCACCAGCCTGGCGATGCCGGCCCGGCGCCGGGAGACGACCCTGACCTACGCGATCTACCGCCACCACCCGCGCTTCGCCGGCGACGAGCCGGTCTACGCCCCCTCGCTGGAACATGTCGAGGGCGGCGACGTGCTGCTGCTGGCGCCCGGTGTGGTGGCCGTGGGGGTCGGTGAGCGGACCACTCCGGCCGGCGCGGAACGGCTGGCCCGTCGGGTGTTCGCCGCCGGACTCGCGCACACCATCCTGGTGGTGCCGATCGCGCAGCAACGGGCGACCATGCACCTGGACACCGTCTGCACCATGGTCGACGTGGACGCCGTGGTGATGTATCCGAAGCTCGCGGACACACTGCAGGCGTACCCGGTGACCGCCGGCGACGACGGCGAGCCGCGGGTCGCCCCGGCGCAACCGTTCCTCGCCGCTGCGGCCGCCGCCATGGGCATCGAGGCGCTGCGCATCATCGACACCGGGCTCGACCCGGTCACCGCCGAACGGG
>DASVVF010001073.1:0-2225 GCA_036386695.1 Catenuloplanes sp.
CCGCTGGGCGGCCCACACGGCGGCGTCGGTGACCCACCGGGCGGGTTCGGTAGGGGGTACGACGAAACCGGCGCCCGGCCCCGTGGGGCTGGGCGCCGGAGACGGCAACGCGAACAACGGTCGGGGGCTCATAGGTCGTCGTCTCCTTCGTCGTCGAGGTCGGCCAGGTCACCTGGCCGGGTGGTGCAGAGCAGGTGTTCGGTGTCGGAGGAGATGGACTCGAACCCGGTCCGGTTGCTCCCAGAGATCAGCAGGCCCTGTCCCGTGCGGGCGGCCAGGAGTAGCCGGCGTTCGCCGGCGGTGAGGCCGAACGCGGTCCCGACCGCGTCGATGGCCTGTGGTGCCTGCTTGAGCAGCACCTGCGTCGCCGCGTTCGACACGACGGCCTGGCCGAGGTCGGTGCCGAGGACATCCGCGACGTCCTGTGTGATCACGGTCAGGCCGGCGTTGCGCTTACGGGCGGCCTTCGACATGCGGAACAGGAACCGGGCGCCTTCACCGTCGCGCATCAGCAGCCACGCCTCGTCCACCACGACCAGCCGCCGCGCCTGCGGCGAGGCGGTGGTGCGGTACTGCGGCGGCAGGTCGACCTGACGCCAGATGTCGTCGAGGGCGAGCAGGGTGCCGACGGTGCGCAGCTCGTCGGGCAAATGCCGCAGCGACCACACCACCAGATGCCCGGCCGGGCGGGTGGTGGTCGGCCCGTCGAACAGGTCCGAGAACGACCCCTGCACCCACGGCGCCAACCGGGCGGCGAGCTGCCGGGCAGCGTCGTCGGTGTCGGCCCGCAGGACCCCGGCGAGGTCGCGGAGTAGGGGGGCGGGGCGGTGGTGGGTCGCCGGGTCGGCGGTGATGCCGGCCTGCCGGTAGACGCCGAGAATGGCCCGGTCCAGCGCCGCCCGCTCGCCCGGCGGCGGCTGCTGCCCGATGAGCACGCTGATCAGCGTGTGCAGGAACAGGCCCCGGCGGGTGAGCACGTCCGGGCGGGTGTCGCCGACCGGCAGGTCGAGGGGGTTGACCTTCACCCCGGCGACGCCGAGGCGCACGATGCTGCCGCCGACCGCGTCGCACAGCCGTAGGTACTCGTCTTCGGGGTCGATGACCGCGACCTGCACGTGTTGGTAGAGGTTGCGCAGGATTTCCAGCTTGACGAAGTACGACTTGCCCGCGCCGGAGCGGGCCAGGACGACGGAGTTGTAGTTCTCCTGCGCCCACCGGTCCCACCAGATGACCCCGTTGGAGACGGGGTTCGTGCCGTAGAGGATGCCGCCGTCCACCGGCGGATCACCGGGCAGCGGGGCGGGTAGGTCCGCCGACGCGAGAGGGAACGCGGCGGCGAGGGCCTGGGTGTCCATGGTGCGCAGCATCTGCAGCGAGTCGGTGGCCAGGGGCAGGGTGGTGGTCCACCCGGCGAGGTGGCGCCATGTCGCGGGTTGGACCTCGATCAGGGTGGACGCGGCGGCGGCTTTCACCTGCGCGCACGCCTCGAGCAGTTCGGTCTCCGTGCGGGCGTGCACGGTGAGGTACAGCCCGACGCGGAACAGTTTCGCCGCGCCGCGGGCGAGGCGTTCGGCCAGATCCGCGGCGTCGTCGGCCGCTGCCTCAACGTAGGGGTCGGTGAGTTTGCCCCGTTCGCCGTCGGCGCGGCGGGAGGACTCGAACCGGGCCCGTTGGTTCCGCAGCCGGGTGGCGGCGATCGGTGCGGGCAGTGGGTCGATGTGCAGGGCCAGGTCGAGGCGGCCCGGCCAGGACAGCAACGGTTCCAGCCAGGCCGGGCCGACCTCGGCGGGGTAGCCGGTGACCACGAGGGTGGCGGCGTAGCCGTCGCCGACGCGCAACATCCGCGGGGTCACCTCGACCGAGGCTGGGGCAACGGTGGCCGCCAGCCCGGTCGGCCGGCGGCCACGGTCGGTAGTCCGGGTGCGGAAAAGGGTCTTCATGTGGGTCGCTTCTTTCTCCGGGATGTGCGGCTGCCGGGCGCTGGTGCGGTAATCACGGCGTCCGGGGCGGCGAGGCCACCGGGTCGCGGTGGCCGGTACGGGTCCGCCGCCGCCGCGATCGCCGCGGTGACCGCAGCACCGTCCAACGCTCTTGTGGTGACGCCGAGGCCGGACAGCGCGCGCACGGTGTCGTCGGCGCGACGGCGGGCGGCGTGCTCCCCGCGTTCACCGTTGCCGGTGCGGGTGACGATGAGGACTTGGCGGCGTAACGGGTCGCGGCGTTCG
>DASVVF010001074.1:0-4960 GCA_036386695.1 Catenuloplanes sp.
CGCCGAGGACGAGGACGGCATCCGGGAAACGCTCACCCGGACCCTGTCCGCGGCCGGGTACACCGTTCTGGCCGCGGCCAGCGGCGCCGAGGCGCTGGACCTCGCCGACCGCCACGTCGGGGCCATCCAGCTGCTGCTGAGCGACGTCATGATGCCCGGCATGCTCGGCGACGAACTGGCCGCCGGTCTGCTGCGTCGGCGTCCGGACACCACGGTGCTGTTCATGTCGGGCCACGTCGGCGACCTCATCGACCGGTACGGCCTGCTGGACCCGGCCCTCACGGTGCTGTCGAAGCCCTTCACCAAGGCCCAGGTTCTGCTGGCCATCCGGGCCGCACTCGGTGCCCCGCGCCGCTGAGCCCTCGGGTGGCGCTGAGTCCCGGTGTGGCGTGTGGGGGGAAACCGCAGCCCCATGACTTGTCGATCAGCCCGGCGCCGGGCTACCGGCTGGCCGCCTCGGGGTGGGCGGCGCTGAGGCCCCGGGCGACCGCGGTCAGCAGGTGATGGGCGCTGACCGGCTTGTTGAGCAGCGTGATGCCCGCCGGCAGGGTGCTGCGGGCGGCGAGGATCGTCTCGGTGTATCCGGAGGTGTAGATCACGTTCATCATCGGATGGCCGGCCCGCAACGACGTGGCCAGGGTGTGTCCGTCCATCTCCGGCATCACCACGTCGGTCAGCAGCAGGTCGAGCCGGGAATGCGTCGCCGCGAGGCGCTGTGCCTCGGCCGCCGTGGCCGCCACCAGGACCGCGTAGCCGTGGCGGGTGAGGACCCGTTCGGTCAGGGCCCGCAGGCCGTCGTCGTCCTCGACGAGCAGGATGGTCTGACCGTTGCCCCGGTGCGTCGTCTGCGACGGCGCCCGCACCGGCTCGACGGCCTCGTCGGTGGCCGGCAGCAGCACCGTCACCGTCGTGCCCTGTCCCGGCTCGGAGTAGATCAGGGCCTGCCCACCGGCCTGGCTGACGATGCCGTAGATGGTGGCCAGGCCCAGTCCGGTCCCCTGACCCTTGGGTTTGGTCGTGAAGAACGGCTCGAACGCCCGGTCCACTGTGGCCCTGCTCATGCCGGCGCCGGTGTCGCTCACCCGCAGGCGCATGTAGCGCCCGATCCGCAGGCCCGGGTGTTGGGCGGCGTAGTGCGCGTCGATCGTCACCGGTTCGGTGTCGATGGTCAGCAGGCCACCACTGGGCATGGCATCGCGCGCGTTGACAGCGAGATTGATCAGCACCTGTTCCAGCTGGCCTGGGTCGGCCCTGACCCGCCACGGCTCCTCGCTGAGTTGGGTTAGCAACCGGACGTCCTCACCCAGGGTACGACCGAGCAGTTGGTCCATCTCGGCGACGACACCGTTGAGGTCCAACACCCGCGGCTCGGCGACGGCGTCCGCGCGGGCGAAGGAGAGCAGTTGCCGGGTCAGCGCGGTGGCGCGGTCACCGGCGGCGACGATCTGCTGGAGGTCGTCGTGCAGGGCCAGCCAGGCGGGATCGGTGGCCGCGGCGGCCTTGACCTCGGTGGCCGACATGGCCGCGTAGCCCAAGATGATGCCCAGCAGGTTGTTGAAGTCGTGGGCGATGCCACCGGCGAGCTGCCCGAGGCTCTCCAGCCGCTGGGACTGACGTAGTCGTTGATCGAGATGCTCGCGTTCGGTGATGTCCTCGATGGCCGCGCAGCGTACCGGCCGGCCGGCGAAGGACACCAGATGCGAGGTGATGGTCACCTCCACCACCGTCCCGTCCTGCTTGGCCTGGCGCTGGGTGCGCCCCCGCTCGACCGGTCCGGCCGTGGTGCTCGCCTCGGCCAGTGCCGTGGCGTCCTCCGGCGGGCACAGGTCCGTGATCGTCATTTCCAGCAGCCGGGAGCGCGGGTAACCGTAGTAGGTCACCGCGGCGTCGTTGACCTCGACGATGGCCAGGGTCGCGCAGTCGAAGAGGTACACCGGGTACGGGTTCGTGTCGAACATCTGCCGGTAGTTGCGTTCGTGGGCCCGTGCGGTCTCCTCGGCGCGCCGGCGTTCGGCGAGCTGGTGGTCCACCGCGGTCAGCAGGTGCGCGAACTCCGCCCCGAGCTCGATGACCTCGCGCGGCCCGCCCACCACCACGGTGGTGTCGAGCTCGCCGGAAATGGCCGCGGCGCGGACCGCCTCGCGTAGCTGGCCGATCGGGCGGGTGATCCGCCGGTACACCAGGTAGGTGGCCAGCAGCCCGGCGAGCAGACCGATACCGGCGACCAGGGCCTGGCGCTGGGCCAGCCGGCGCGCCGCCACCAGCGCCGGTGCGTGCGCCGCGCCGGCGTACACCCGCCAGCCGGTACCGTCCACAATGGCATGGCCGTAAACCCGCCGGATGCCGGTGACGTCGGGGCCCGCGCCGCTCGCCGTCGGGGCGACGAACACGCCGGGCGGGCCGGTCCGCCGCCCGCCCTCGGGCCAGCGGGCCAGCAGCTCCCGGCCGTCCCCCGTGGTGATCAGGAACTCCAGGCCCCGGGCGCCGCCGAACGCGCCGCCCGTCGCGGCGGCCAGGGCGGGCAGGTCGACGAAGGCGGCGACCACGCCCGATCCGGGCACCGGCGTGGTGACGACGATCGCCGGTCGGCCGGTGCGCTGGTCCACCACCGGCGAGACGAGCTGGTTGGTGGTCAACGCCGGGGCCAGCCACGCCGCCGTGGTGTAGGCCAGCCCGTCGGCACCGCTCATCGGCCGCGACGAGCACACCATGCTGCCGTCGCCGCGCAGCAGATCCAGGTGGCCGGCGGATGCGTCGCCGTCCACGCCGAAGCTCAGCTCACAGCCCTTCGGCTCAGCGAAGACGTCACCGACGCCCCGACTGGCCGCCAGTTGCGCCACCGTGTCGCGGACCAGCTTGAGCTCTTCCCCGATGTGTGTCGCGGCGTGGCGGGCACCGTACTGCGCGTCGCCGTGGGCCGCGGCCAGCGCGTCGCGCTCCTCCTGGCGGTAACCGGAGCCGATGCTGGCGGCGGCCGCCGCCACGAACAGCGCGATCAGCCCGAGCAGGTAGCGACGCAGCGGCCAACCCCGCCGGACGGGCTCACCGTCGCGTCCCAGGGCCACGCCGGTCGAGCGTTGCCGCGTCTTCATCCCGTTCGCCCTTCCACCAGTGTCGCGCTGGACCCGGACGCCGGGGAAACCGACGGACCGGCTGCGGGGACGGGAGTCTGGCGGCAATGGCGACGCTGGCGGGCTGCGCCTGCAACCGTCGCCGAACGTCCCGCCGGATCGTGCACGCAGTGCACGGACGTGTCTGAACGCTACTCCGCCGGTCGGCGCGGCGGGCCGGTTTGGCACTGCGCGGTGCCGGTCACCCGCCCCTGGAACGCGTCGGATCGGCGATCCTGGGCCGGTCCCCCGTCGAGGTGGTCCCGGGTGCCGAGGTGGGCCCGGGTCGCTGCCCGGATCGCGGCCACGCACGCGGCGACGGCCGGATGGGTGGCCGCGCCCCGCCGGTAGGTGACGCGGGTCCGCCGCCGGGGGGCCAACGGAACCAGGCGGACCCCGTCCGGTGGCCGCGTCGCGGCGAGCTGCGGCACCAGTGAGACGCCCAGCCCGGCGGCCACCAGCGCGAGCACGGTGGCGAAGTCGTCGGCGTGGTGGCGCACCAGCGGGGTGAAGCCGGCGGCGTGGCAGACCTGGAGCGCGACGGCGTGACAGACGGTGCCGGGGGTGCCCACTATCCAGGGCTCCCGGCGGGCGTCGGCGACCGGCTCGGCACCAGGATCGGGGCCGTTGGCGGGCCCGGCCAGGAACACCGTCTCGGCCAGCAGCGGCACGGCGTCGAGGGTCTCGTCGGGCTCGTCCGGCAGGATGTCGTAGTCGTGCACCAGGGCCACGTCCAGCCGCCGTTCGCGCAGTGCGGCCGGGGCGGCGACCGGGTCGAGCTCGGTGACCATCAATTCCAGGCCCGGATGATCGCGGCCCAGGCTGACCAGGGCCGCGGGCAACAGCGTGCGGGCCGCGCTGGGGAACGCGCCGATACGCAGCGGGCCGGACAGCACGCCGCGGGCCGTGGCCAGCGCGGCGCTGGCCCCTTCCAGAGCGGCCAGCACACTCTCGGCGTGCCCGACCAGGACGACTCCGGCCGGGGTCAGGGTGACCCCGCGGCCGGTCCGTTCCAGGAGGGGCACGCCGGCTTCGCGCTCCAGCGCGGCCAGTTGTTGGGAGACGGCCGAGGGCGTGTACGTGTGCGACCTGGCCACGGCGGCGATCGTGCCGAGCCGCGCCAGGTCGCGTAACAGGCGTAGTCGGCGGACGTCGAGCATAAGCTCAGCTTACGAGAACGCGTGGAAAGCTGAACTGGACCTTGCCGTATCGGCGGCGCATCCTGAATTCATGATCCTCACCGGCTTGTACGTGCCCCTGATCACCCCGTTCGACGCCGCCGGAGCGGTAGCCCTGGACGCGTTGGCGACCCTCGCCCACCGGATGCTCGACGCCGGAGCCGCCGGCCTGGTGGCCTTGGGTACCACGGCGGAGCCCACCTCGTTGAGCCGCTCCGAGCAGCGCGCCGTGGTGGACGTGGTGGCGCGGGTCTGCCGGCAGCGCGGCGGGCGGCTACTGGTCGGAGCGGCCACCGCGCCCGCACTGCGGGAATTGGGGGAGCGCCCTGAGGTGGTCGGGGCGCTGTGTGTCGTACCCCCGTTCGTCCGGCCGGGCGAGGCCGGCGTGCTGGCCCACCTCACCCACCTCGCGGCCGTCAGTCCGGTGCCGCTGGTGATCTATCACGTCCCGTACCGGACCGGGCAGGCCCTGTCGGTGGACACCTTCCGGCGGCTGGCCGCGGTGCCCGGGGTGATCGGGGTCAAATGGACCGTCGGTGGGATCGATGACGACACCGTCGCGCTGCTGGGCGACCCGCCGGCCGGGTTCGCGGTGCTCGGTGGCGATGACGTGGTGGTCTCCCCGTTGCTCGCCCTCGGCGCGCACGGGGCGATCCTCGCGTCGGCGCACGT
>DASVVF010001075.1:0-4368 GCA_036386695.1 Catenuloplanes sp.
CCTGCCCTGCCGTGCGACGTGGACCCGATCCGGTTCCATGACGCCTCCCCCTCACTATGCCTGCGGTGCCCGAAGTACGCGGGTGTGCGCTCCGAGGTACGCGGCGCGAGGCTTGTCGGATCAGTGGTATTGAATCCGCCCTGGTAGCAGGCGTCCGATGTGGACGGTAGCGGGAGCGGAAGGCCCGCGCGCCGTGCGACGCGCGGGCCGGTGGACGAGATCGCTCAGCTGAGGCCCTTTTCGCTGCCTTCCTTGAGCTTACGGTCGTCGCGCAGTTGCAGGAACGGCTCGTCGTTCTCCGGGTGACCGGCCGCCATGGCCCGGCCGCGTTCCAGCTCAGCGTCCATTTCGGCGCCCAGCAGGATGGCGATGTTCGAGATCCACAACCAGATCAGGAAGATGATGACACCGGCCAGCGCGCCGTAGGTCTTGTCGTAGTTACCGAAGTTGGCGATGTAGAGCGCGAACGCGCCGGAGGCCAGGAGCCAGACCAGGACCGCGAAGAACCCGCCCGGGCTCACCCAGCGGAAACCGCCGTGCCGGGCGTTCGGCGAGGCCCAGTAGAGGATCGCGAACATCAACGCGACCAGGACCACCAGCACCGGCCACTTGGCGATGTTCCACACCGTGACCGCGGCGGGACCGACGCCGATCACGTTGCCGGCCGCCTCGGCCAGGTCACCGGTGAAGATGACGATGATCGCGGCGATGACCATCATGACGCCGATCACGGCGGTCACCCCGAGCCGGATCGGCAGGGTCTTCCAGATCGGCCGCCCCTCCGGCACGTCGTAGATCGCGTTGGACGCCCGCATGAACGCGCCGATGTAACCCGACGCCGACCAGAACGCCACCAGCAGGCCGAAGATAGCGGCGAAGCCCGCCGTCCCGCTGTTCTTGCTGACCTCGGTGATGATCACTTGCAACTGGTCGCCCACCTGGCCGGGAGCTGCCTGGTCGACCGTCCGCTGCACCGCGGCGGTGCTGCCGGAGCCGAGCAGGCCGAGCACCGAGAGCAGCACCAGCAGGCCGGGGAAGATCGACAGCACCCCGTAGTAGGTCAGCGCCGCCGCCCAGTCCGTGACGTTGTCCTCAGAGAACTCCTTGAGCGTGCGCTTCAGCGCGGCGAACCAGTCCTTGCCACCGAGCTTGGTCGGACCATCCGGGCCGGCCTCCGGGCTCGGCGCCGACAGGTCGTCACGGGGCGAATCCTGGTGGGCGCCATCCGTCTTCTCGGGCGCTCTGCGGGAGGTCATAACTGGGGGCCCCTTCCGGGCGAGGAGCATGGGTCCGTCTAGGCCCAGTGATTGCCCGACCACCAGGAAATTAACCCCGCTCCTCCGGCGGCCCGGGACAGCGTCGCCCGGGCCGGTGGCTCACTTGCAGAGCAGGCGTCCCATCCGCCGGCCGGCGACCGCCAGCCCCAACGCGGTCGCCGCGAGCAGGTAACCCACGTCCAACCACTGCACCACCCCGATCGACCCGGCGGTGATGCCCCGGACCAGGTCCACCGCGCGGTACAGCGGGGTCACCTCCACCAGCCAGCGCAGGGCGGTCGGGTAAGCGGTGGCCGGCACGAACGTGCCGGAGAACAGGAACAGCGTGAACTGGATCGAGCCCATCAGGTCGAAGTCCTGCCAGCTGCGCATGAACGTGGACAGTGCCATCCCCAACGCGCCGAAGGCGAACCCGACCAGCACCGTGGCCGGGAAGGCCAGCAGCGCCCGGCCGGCCGAGGTCAGCCCCATCGCCACCATCACCACGAGGAACGCCCCGGAGTAGAGGCTGCCGCGGGCCATCGCCCAACCCAGCTCCCCGATGGCGATCTCGATCGGACGCACCGGGGTGGCCAGGATCCCGTCGTAGAGCTTCGCGTACTTCATCTTGCCGAAGAAGTTGAACGTGGTCTCGGCCAGCGCCCCGTTCATCGCCGACGCGGCCAGCATGGCCGGCGCCACGAACGCGGCGTAGCCGATCACCCTGCCCCCCGGCAGCGGCAGGTCACCGACCAACGCGCCGACCCCCACCCCGATCGAGAGCAGGTACAGCACCGGTTCGATCAGCCCGGAGATCACCACGAACCAGTACGCCGGCTTCAACGTGGTCACGTTGCGCTGCGCCACCGACACCGACCGCCGCCCGGTCGCCCGCATGCCCGCCAGCCGGGGCACCACCAGACTCAACACCGGAACACCCCCGCCGGCCCCGCCACGGTCAACCACCGCCCCACGCCCGACACTCAGACCACCAACCTGCGCCGGAACGCGGCGTTGGCCAGCCCCCAGCCGGCCACCGCCCACCCGGTGAGGTAGAGCAGGTGCCCGGGCACCGACCAGGCGGGCGCCACCCCCAGCGTCGCACCCCGGCACAGGTCCACCGCGTGCCACAGCGGCGACGCGTACGCCAACCAGCGCAACACCGTGGGCAGGGACTCCACCGGGAAGAACACCCCGGCGAACAGCGTCATCGGGATGACCCCGAGCCGGAAGACCAACGCCAGGTAGCTGTCGCTGGTGATCGACGCCGAGTAGGCGAACGTCGGCAACGCCACCGCCGTGGCCAGCAACGCCGCCACCGGCAGGGTGGCCACCGCCCACGGCGAGTGCAGCGCGCCGAACAGCGCCGCCACCGCCAGGAACGCCAACACGCTGGTCAACACCCGGAACAACAGGTACGCGAGCTGACCGGCCACGATGTCGCCGGGCCGCAGCGGCGAAGCGGCCTGCGCGAAGTACGTTTTGATCCAGTGGAACTGCCCGAGCACCGGAAAGGTCGACTCGCCGATCGCGACCTGCAGGGCGGTGGAGGCCACCAGCCCGGGCACCATCCAGTCGAGGTACGGCACGCCGTCGACGCCGCCGTCGACGTACGCCCCCACGCCCACCCCGAAACCGACCATGGTCAGCAACGGCAGCAGGAACGAACTCAGGACGGTGGACCGCCAGGTGCGGCGGTACGCGACCAGCTGGAACTCGAACGACGCCACGGCGGGATGGGCCATCAGTCCACCAACGTCCGCCCGGTCAGGTGCAGGAACACGTCCTCCAGGCTGCTGCGGCGCACCAGCACGCTGGACGGGAGCAGGCCTCGCCGGTGCACCTCGGCCACCGCGGCGTCACCGTCGGCGACGTAGAGCAGGATCCGGTCGGGTAGCGCCTCGACCCGTTCGGCGAGCTCGGTCAGCTTGCCGGCCGCCTCGTCCTGGCTGTCGTCGGCGAAGCGCAGCTCGACGACCTCCCGGGTGGAGAACCGGTCGATCAGCTCCCGGGGGGAACCCTCGGCGGCGATCCGCCCGCCGTCCATCACCACCAGGCGGTCGCAGAGCTGTTCCGCCTCGTCCATGTAGTGGGTGGTCAGCACCAGCGTGACGCCCTGCTGCTTGAGCCGGAACAGCCGCTCCCACACCAGGTGGCGGGCCTGCGGGTCGAGACCGGTGGTCGGCTCGTCCAGCAGCACCAGCTCCGGCTCGTTGATCAGTGCCCGGGCGATGGTCAACCGCCGTTTCATCCCCCCGGACAGCGGCTCGACCTTGCTGTCGGCCCGCTCGGTGAGCTGGACGAAGTTCAGCAGCTCGGCGGCGCGCTCGCGGGCCACCCGCCGGCTGATGCCGAAGAACCGCGCATACGCGGTGAGGTTTTCCCGGACGGTCAGCTCCGGGTCGAGGTTGTCCAGCTGCGGGCAGACCCCCAACCGGGCCCGGATCGCCGGACCGTCGCGCTGCGGATCCATGCCCAGGATGCGCAGCGTGCCCCCGGACGGCGGCGACACGCAGCCCACCATGCGCATGGTGGAGCTCTTGCCGGCACCGTTGGGGCCGAGGAAACCGAACGCCTCGCCGGCCCGCACGTCGACGTCGATGCCGTCGACGGCGACGAAGTCACCGAACCGCTTCACCAGGCCGCGGGCGTGGATGAGGGAACGCTCGCTGCTCACCGGCCGACCATAGTCGACGGGTGGGACAACAACGGAGCGATTTTCCGCCGCCGGTGGCTCAGAGCACCGGCTCGGTGGCGCTTTTCGCCTGGGCCACCAGCTCGGCGGTGGCGTCGGTCACCACCGGGTCGACCGGCGTGCCGGGGTCGTAGCGCACCGTCCAGGTGAGGCCGTCGACCCCGCTGACCCGCCGGGCCACCACCCGCACCCCGCCACCGCCGGTCAGGGTGTGGTGGGCGGTGTACGCCACCGAGCGGGTGACCCGGGTGCGCACCTGATGCGGCAGCTCCCCGGGATCGAGCAGCAGGTGACCCACCTCGGGCTGGTCGGCGACCACCGCATACCCGTCGAGCGGCTCGCGGACCTCCGCCGGGGTGACCCGCAGCTCCCGCCCCGACCAGACCGCCTTGTGGATCTCATGCCAGCCGAGCCGCC
>DASVVF010001076.1:0-4201 GCA_036386695.1 Catenuloplanes sp.
ACGCCGGGCCCGGACCCGAGTGGGTCGGCGAGTCAGCCACCCGATCCCGCCGCCGGCCGGTGTGCGGCGGCCTACCGCGTTGTGGGTTCCTGGCCGGGTGGATTCCAGGCCGAGGTGCGGTTGACCAACGCCGGCGACGCCGCGACCCGGGGCTGGTCCCTGGGGTGGACGTTCGCTCCCGGGCAGGTCATCGCCAACTCCTGGGGTGGTCTCCACACCCAGAACGGCGCCACCGTGTCGGTGAAGGACGCCGGCTACAACGCCAACCTGGCGGCCGGCGCCACGGTGACGTTCGGGTTCATCGGTCGCTGGACCGCCGCCAACCCGGTGCCGGCCACCGTCGCCTGCTCGACCGGTTGACCGCGCGGGCGAGCCCGGTAACCCTCGGGGTGCCGGGCTCGTCACGGTGGTGTCGACCGGTCGTGACACGGGCGTTTCGGGACCGGGGGCAACTGGGACGAACCCCTACAATCGGCGCTAAAGCGTTGCTCCGGCGACGCCGTCGGGGCGGGGGGTGCGGTGACGGTCGACGCGGCCTGGCGCGGCCTGCGGTCGGTGGCCGTGGTGGCGGCCGTGGCCGCCGTCGCGGCGGTGGCGGCGCGCACCGTCGCCGCGCAGAAGCCACCGACCGGGCCCGTCGCCGACCAGCTCGGGGCCCGGGTGGCCCGACTGATGGAGACCGACTTCCGCGGCCACATCACGACCCGGCCGGGCCGGCTGGTGTGTGCCGCCCGGCCGTTCGGGACCTATCCGGAGCGCCCGATCGACGCGGCGCAGGTGGCCACCGTCTACGCCTGGGTCTCCTGCCGCGAGTCCGGGCCCGGGGCGCAGGCGGGGCTGCTGTCCGTCGCGGTCAGCCTCGATGACCCGCCCACGGTGCGGGTCCCCAGCCATGGCCCGGACCGCGAGCGCAGCATCCGGCGGATCTTCCCCGCTGACGTACGGGACGCGATGCGGGCCGTGGACACGAAGGACCTGGCCGCCGAGGTCCGGCCCGTGGCCTGAGCCCGCGGTCGACGACCGTCCCCGGTCGGGTCGCCGCCCCGGGGGGTTGATCAGCTCTCGCTGTGGGCGCGCACCGTGGTCGCCGGCGGTTCCACGTCCACGATCTCGATGTCCGGAGTGCCGGTCGGCGCGGCCGGACCGGAGCCGCCGGTGCGCCCGGCGGCGCCCGCCAGTTCGTCGTCCGCCAGATCCAGGTCCGTGACCGAATCGCGTGAGGTGATGGAGGAACGGCGCGACAGGGCTGTGCGGGCCGCCGTGGTGGCGACCGCGCCGAGGGCTATCCCGGCGACCCCGGCGCCGAGCACCCAGAACCACGGCAGGCGGGGCTTGCGTCCGGCCAGCGCGTCGACGGCGGCGTTGGCGCGCTGCCATGCCTCGTCGGCGGCCGAGCCGACCCGGTCGGTTGCCTTGTCGGTGAGCCGGGTGCCGCGCCGCCGCGCCCAGCTGGCGTTGTCGCCGACCGCGGAGCTCAGGTACTCCCACGCCTGCTCGGCGGTGCGCTCCGCGCTGCTCCTACGGCCGAACCACTGGGTACCCAGCATGTGTCTCCCCCTCGAGTGTGAACCCGGTGAGCCGGCACGGCGACGCGTCGGGCGTGCGGCGACGGATGTCCTGACGCCGAGTGCCCAGGCCCGTCCGCCGGCAAACCCGCCCGTGCCAGCTCGGCACGTCTGCGCCCCGTCGACGGGCGGTGAGCCGGTCTGTCGAGGCGGTGAGCCGGTCTGTCGATGCCCGCGGTACGGGTCCCGTGGAGGTGGCGGCGAACGGGTGACGATCAGAACGTCGAAACGACGGTCACCCCGCGGGCGAAGTCGTCGTCGTCATCGTCGTCGTCATCACCGCCGCCGCCGCCGAAGCCACACGCCAGGACGAGGGCGAGCAGTGCGCCGACGCCGGCCAGTCCGAGCAATCTCTTCAGCATGGCGGATCCTTACGGTAGGCCTGAGGTGACGTTCTGATGCTAGGCCGCCCGGGCAACCCGCCGGGGGAGGGGCGCCGGGGTGGTTTGCCCGTCCTTTGGATACGTGTCCCACTATCAGGTGAACCCCAGCTTGGACGGTTACACTGGTGGGCCGCGCAGTATTAGCCTTCGTCGGCCGGTACGCCGGGGGTACCGTGAAGGCCGGTGGGGTGCGTTCCAAGATCCCGATGGCGCCAGCACCGACCGAATTTGGTGTCCTCGTGGGGCTGGCGAAGCCCGCAACCGACGGACTACGCTCAGTCGCGGCCCGCGTACTGATAAGACGCCCGGGGGGACCGGGTAGGTGGAGGTGCTCGCGTGAGCCTGTCGATCGTCACGTCGACGTTGCCCAACGGTGTGGTGGAGATTTCTCCCCGCGGCGAGGTAGATGTCGACACGGCGCACGAAGTGCGCGAAGCCATTGCCAGCGTGCTCGCCAAGAGTCGACCGACACGCATCCACCTCGACATGAGGTGGGTGACGTTCATCGACTCGGTGGGCATCAGCGCGATGGTCGCCGGTTTCCAGACCGCCGAGGTCAGCGGTGTGAAGCTGGCGGTCACCCACCCCAGCCGGTTCGTACACCGGCAGTTGTGGGTGACCGGGCTGCTGGGGCTCTTCGGCGCACCCGAACCACACTTCACGGGCATCGAGCAACGCCACGCCCCCCAACCGCAGGTTCCCACGGCCTGAGGCCGCGCGGGCGCGCTCACGTAGGCCGCAGCCGGCCCCACGGCGGTGTGGACGGTCGGTCACCAGCCCACCGGCTGGCAGGCGCCGGCACCGGCCGGCTCGACCTGCAGCGTGGCGTGGTCGATGGCGAAGTCGCGGTGCAGGGTCTCCCGGGCGGTGGCCAGCACCGCACCCACCTCGGCGGCCGGATCGAGCAGCAGGTGCGCGGAGGCCACCTCCATCCCGGAGGTCAGCGTCCAGACGTGCAGGTCGTGGACGTCGCAGACGCCGGACAACCCGGCCAGCCGGTCCCGCACCGCGGTGACGTCCAGGTGTTCGGGGGCGGCCTGCACCAGAATCCGCACCGCGGCCCGGCCCAGTTTCCAGGCGCGCGGCAGGATCATCAGGGCGACGGCGACGGCGACGATCGGGTCGGCGTACCACCAGTCGGTCAGCGCGATGAGCACGGCGGCGGTGAGCACGCCCAACGAGCCGAGCAGGTCGCCGATGACCTCAAGGTAGGCGCCGCGAACCGCGATGCTGTCCCGCGCGCCGGAGCGCAGCAGCCCGAACGCGACCAGGTTGGCCAGTAGGCCGGCGGCCGCCACCGCCAGCATCGGGCCGGCCAGCACGCGTGGCGGTTCGCTGAACCGCCGGGCGGCCTCCACCACCACGTAGACGGCCACCCCGGAGACGAGTACGGCGTTGGCCAGCGCCGCCAGCACCTCGAGCCGGTAGAGCCCGAAGGTGCGCTGCGGGTCGACGCCGGCGCGGCGGGCCGCGGTGATGGCCGCCAGCGCCATCCCGATGCCCAGCACGTCGGTGAACATGTGCCCGGCGTCGGAGAGCAGGGCCAGCGAGCCGGTGAGCAGCGCGGCGCCCGCCTCGACGAGCAGGAAAACGGTCAACAGGACGAGGACCGCCCACAGCCGACCGCGGTGGCGTTGCCCGGCGCGGACGGCCTGCGCCCCATGGTCGTGGCCCGCACCCATACGTCCCAGCCTCCTCGTCGCCGGCCGCCGTTGCCAATCTATGTTCACATTGCCATATGTCTCGACGACCCCCCTGGGGGATTCGGACTTCCAGATTGTGCGAGGTAGAAAAGGTGCGGAAGCCGGCCGGGGCGGGCATCATCTAACCCGGCGTCGAGCGACGCCCGTAGATGGCCGAAAGGGACACACCTGTGCTGACCCGACAACGCCGAATCTCGCTGACCCTTACTCTCACCGCACTGACGGCGACCCTCGTCGCCCCCGGCCCGGCCAGCGCCGCGCCGGCCCGGGCAGCCAATGCGCCGAGCGCCGCGGCACCCACCCGGGCCGCGCCGCCGGCGGCCTTCCCGGACACCTTCGCCCTGCCGAACGGCTTCCAGCCCGAGGGCATCGCGATCGGGCCCGGGGGGTTCGCCTACTTCGGCTCACGGGCCGACGGCTCGATCTACCGGGTCAACCTGGCCACCGGGCAGGGCCGGGTGATCAGCCCGGCGCTGCCGCCCGGTCACCCGTCGGTGGGCCTGAAGATCGACAACCGGGCCCGGTTGTTCGTCGCCGGCCGCCGTTGCCA
>DASVVF010001077.1:0-1640 GCA_036386695.1 Catenuloplanes sp.
CCGGTGGACGCCCGGCGTGAGCCGCTGGACCCGCCGAGCCGGTCAGCGCCCGGTTACAGCGGGTACGCCGATGGGGCGCGGTCGGCGGAGCCACCGTTGTTCGACGCCCTGACCGGGGCGCTGCCGCCGGTGCCGGCGGCCGAGGAGCCCGCCCGGTCCACCGGGCCGCGCTTCCAGAGCCAGCCCATCGACCGCGCGTCGTTGCGCCGCCCGGGCGCCGCGGCGCCGACCGAGCCGGTGGGGGACGGGGTGTACCGCACCCGCCGGCCGGCGGTGGCGTTGGTGTTCGCCGTCGTCACGCTGGTGTTCGAGGTCGCGGCGGTACGGCTGCTGCTGGACGCGGCGGTGGGCGGGCCGGTCGTCGGCTCCGGGGTGGTGTCCGGGACATTCCTGGCGCTGGGCCTGCCGATCTTCGCGGCCGGCCTCTACGCCCTGGTGACCAGCGGGCGGGCCACCGACCGCGACGCCCTGCTGCGGCCGCCGCTGGGGTATCTCAGCGTCGGCCTGGTGCTCTTCCTGGCCGCCGCGCTGGCAGCGGGTTGACCCGGGCCCGGCCGTCCGCGGTGACCTGCCCGGGCCGATCCTCGGGCAGGGCGTACACTGGGCCACTGGCGACCGCCTTGCGCGGTCGACCTCGCGCGCCCTCTGCACGGCCGATGTCGTGGCAGCGACGGCCTCCCTGGTCCCGACCTTGATCGGGTCTACCCTGGGCCGGCGACCGGGCGCCAGGACGCCCGACCGACCGGCCGGGCGTGACAACCAGGGACCATAGGAGCACCCCACCATGGCCGTCGTGACCATGCGTCAGCTACTGGAAAGTGGCGTCCACTTCGGGCACCAGACCCGGCGCTGGAATCCGAAGATGAAGCGCTTCATCTTCACCGAGCGCAACGGTATCTACATCATCGACCTGCGCCAGACGCTCGAGTACATCGAGAAGGCGTACGAGTTCGTCCGCGGGACGGTCGCCGAGGGTGGCCACATCCTGTTCGTGGGCACCAAGAAGCAGGCCCAGGAGGCGATCGCCGAGCAGGCGACCCGGGTCGGCCAGCCGTACGTCAACCACCGCTGGCTGGGTGGCATGCTGACCAACTTCCAGACGGTGTACAAGCGGCTGCAGCGGATGAAGGAGCTGGAGGCGCTGGGTGACCTCACCGGCACCGCGGCCGGGTACACCAAGAAGGAAACCCTTCAGCTCTTCCGCGAGAAGACCAAGCTCACCAAGACCCTCGGTGGGCTCCGGGACATGACGCGGGTGCCGTCGGCCATCTGGGTGGTGGACACCAAGAAGGAGCACATCGCCGTCGACGAGGCCCGCAAGCTGGGCATTCCGGTGATCGCGGTGCTCGACACCAACTGCGACCCCGATGAGGTCGACTTCCCGATCCCGGGTAACGACGACGCGATCCGCTCCGCGGAGCTGCTGACCCGGGTGGTCGCCACGGCCGTCGCCGACGGTCTGATCGCCCGGTCCGGCCGGGGCCAGCGGGGTGCCGACGAGAAGCCCGAACCGGGTGTGGTCGGCGCCGACGAGCCGCTGCCCGAGTGGGAGCGCGCCCTGCTTGAGGGCGCCGAGAAGAAGGACGAGCAGCCGGTGGCCGCCGCCGCCGAGTGACGTCGCCGCCGGGTCGGTCGGCCAC
>DASVVF010001078.1:0-2612 GCA_036386695.1 Catenuloplanes sp.
GGTCGACCACGGCCCCGCCGGCCCACGGGTGGAGCGCTGCACGGTGTACCCGACGGCGGGGGCGGTGCCCCGCCAGGCGAGCACCGTCTCGCCGTACCGGTGGGTGACCGAGGTGATCAGCGGCTGGCCGAGGCGTACCTCGGGCCGGCCGGCGCGCGGGTTCACGGCCCGCGCGTACGCCTCGATCGCCCGCACCGCGCGGCGCATGTCCGGTGTGTCGCCGGGATAGTGCAGGGTGAAGCCGTCGTTGTGTTCCACATAGCCGTGCGCGTCGTGGTGGCCGAACAGCGACCAGAACAGGGTGCCCGAGACACGCGGGTCGCGGGCCAACGGTTCGAGCAGTTCCGGGGTGGCGGTGGTGGAGCCGTACTCGCCGGCGATGTAGACCTTCCCCGCTTCGGTGACCCGGGCGGCGTCGGCGAGGATCCGCTCCGCCGTCGGCGGGTAGTAGTGCGCGTCGACGATGTCAACCTGGGCGGAGTCCAGCGTGGCGGGGCTGACGCCGGGCGCCGCGACGAGGTGGCGGGGGGCCAGCTCGTGCAGGTACGCCGAGATCGTGTCCACCCACTGCGGCGTCATGCCCTCCAGTTCGTTGCCGAGCTCCCAGGCCAGCACGGTCGGCTCGTCGGCGTACGCCCGCCCGGTGTACGGGTTCACGTGCGTCAGCAGGTACCGGATGTAGTCCTTGAACGCCGCGATGACCCGGGCGTCGGTGTAGAACGCCTCCGGGGGCAGCCCGAACCAGTTGGTGAAGTCGCGCCGGCCGCCGTGGTAGTAGGCCCAGTTGTCGGCCAGCGGCACGACCAGGCGGATGCCCAGTCGGCGGGCCGCCGCCACGGCGTAGTCGATGGTCGCGAACGCCTCCGGGTTGAACTGGCCGAGCGACGGTTCGAGGCTGCGCGGGTTGCCGGTGGAGATGCCCAGAGTGTGCGACCGCACCACGGTGGCGCCCATCGCCTTCGCCGTGCGCAGCGCGTCGTCGATGCGGAAATAGGTGGGGTAGTCGACGCCGCCGACGTTCTCGTCCAGGCCCAACCAGTAGATGTTGGCGCCGCCGAACCGGAATGGGGCGCCGCCCAGCTGCAGGGTGGAGGCCGACCGGGTGACGAACTGGTCGGCGGTGGCACTGCCCGGCGTGCCCCGGTGGGCCGGCTCCGGCGTCGCGCCGGCCCTGCCGGGAACGGGCAGTGCCATCGCCAGCACGGCGACGGCCAGCAGGGCAATCCGCCGTGACAACGTTGACATACGGGTACGAGCCATAGCCTCTCCCGGTTTTGCAGTGGATGGCGACCGCCCGACGGGCGTCACCGCTGGCCAGAATAGACCGTTTTCGATCCAACCATATGGCGCCGCGTGGCGGCAAGGCGGCGGGGCCCGCACGGCACACCGCCCTTGCCGGCGGCGAGCGGAAACCCTATCCGGTACCGGGCGCCCGGCCACCGGCGGCGTCGCCGGGGCGCGGGTCGTCCACCAGTGGGAGGTATTCGGCCAGCCGGGCGGCGGCGGTCAGCATGGCGCGGCCGCGCTCAGCGAGCCGCCGCCGCCACCCGTCCAGCGAGGCGGCCAGCGCCTGGGGCCCGTCGGCCCCCCGCACCTGGTGCAGGACCGTCGCGATGTGACCGAGGGGGTAGCCGCCGCGACGGAGCAGGTGGGCCAGTTCGGCGTCGCGGACGTCGTCGGCGCCGTACCGACGGTGCTGGGTCCAGCGGTCTCGTCGCGGCAGGAGAATTCCGGCTCGCTCCCACTTGCGCAGGGTCGCCGCGGTCACCCCGAGCCGGTGGGCGAGGTCGCCGATCAGCAGCGGGCGCTCGGGTCGGTCCGTGGTCGGCGGCTTCGTCAGAACGCCGATGGCCGTTTCGACGGTGTCGAGTGTCTCGCGGTCGCGCAGCAGCTCGGCGTGGCCGTGGTCGATCGTGCGCAGCACCGTGTCGACGTCGCCCCGGTTGGCCGCTCGCATGATCTCGTTGCCGGCCGGGTAGCCGTGCGCCGGGATGAGCGCCAGGTAGGCCCGCAGCGCGTACACATGCTCGGCGGAATAGCTGCGGTAGCCGTTCGCCGTGCGTCGGGCCGCTGGCAGCACCCCGGCACGTTCATAGTTGCGGACCGCCTGGGTGGAGATGCCGTGCTCGCGGGCGAGGTCCACCGGACGGTACGAACGCCGGACGGGTTGTTCCGGCTGTTGAGAGTTCAGAGCCTATCTCCTGCGCCGAGCTAGCGGAAACCTTCAACTGCATGTTCAACGATACGGTAGAGGTCATGACTTCTGTGCCCGCAGCTTCCACCACAGTCGGCTGGTCCTTCGATGTCGACGGCGGCCCCCGGCTCGCCGCGGCCGTCCGCTCCCTGCTCGCGGCGCTGGCCGCGCCGCCGGACCTGTTGGCCCTGGGCGAGCCGACGCACGCCGAGCCGGCCTTCCCGCGCCTGCGCAACAAAATCCTCGACGTGCTCGTTCAGCACGGCTTCCGGTCCATCGCGCTGGAATCCGACCGGGTCGCGGCGCTCACGGTCGACGCCTTCGTCCAGGGTGGACCGGGGACGCTGGACGCCGCGATGGCCGAGGGCTTCAGCCACGGCCTCGGCCAGCTGGACGCCAACCGTGAACTGGTGGCCTG
>DASVVF010001079.1:0-1515 GCA_036386695.1 Catenuloplanes sp.
CATGCTCGGTGATCTCACCGGCGGCCCAGTGCTGACGGTGCGGCAGGTGGGTGTACGCCCACAGCGACTCGGTGCCCGGCGGGGAATGCGAAGCGTCAGCGGTGGTCATCTGCCCGAGCAGCAGGAACGGGTCGTCGGGCACCTCGTCGGTGGCCAGTCTGGCCGAGTACCGGGTCAGTCCGTTCAGGTCGGCGCCCAGGTGCACGGTGCCGGCGCCGGCGGCCGCCGGGTTCTTCCACGGCATCGGCGCCGACAACGCCCAGTCCACCTTGACGGTGGCGCCGTCCCAGCGGAAGTGCGCCAGGTCCTGCACGAACCGCGACGGCAACCAGCCGGCGCCGACCAGGTCGAGGAAGAGCGCCGGGGCCGGCACGTCGGCCAGCACCGCCCGGCGGGCCCGCCAGTCGCGACCGTCGGCGCTGCGGACCCCCATCGCCCGACCCCGGGCCACCAGCACCCGCTCGACCCGCGCGTTGTACGTGATCCGCCCGCCGCGCGATTCCAGGCGGCTGACCAGCGCGTCGGTGATCTTCTGAGCGCCGCCGATCGGCACCGGCCAGCCGTACTGTTGACCCAGCATGGCCAGCAGCCAGCCGTAGACCCCACCGCCGGCCTCTTCCGGGGACAGGTCGGTGTGCAGCGCGCAGCCGGCCAGCAGCAGCTTGGCGCCCTCCCCGTCGAACAGCTCACCGCCCAGCTCGCGCACCGACAGCAGCAGCCGACGGGCCATCCGCAACGCGCCGGCGACCCGCAGCTCACGCAGCAGGTCGATGCTGGAGCGCACCGGCGGGAACGGGGTGAACAGCGCCCCGATCATGCCGTCCGAGACCGCCCGCCAGTCGTCGTAGGCGTGTTGCCAACGCTGCCCGTCCCCGGCGGCGAACTGCTCGACCGAAGCGGCGGTGACCCGCGGGTCGCGGCTCAGGGTGGCCGCCCGGCCGTCCGGCAGCAGGTGGGTCACCACGTCCGGGGCGTGCGTCCAGTGCAGGCCGTGCTCGTCCAGCCGCATCCGGTTCAGCACCGGGGAGGCATAGCTGAGCGGGTAGAACGAGCTGAACAGGTCGCTGAGGTAGCCGGGCGCGGTGACGTAGCCCGAGCGCACCGCCCCGCCGGGCTGGGCGGCGGCTTCCAGGACCTCGACGCTCCAGCCCGCGTCGACCAGCAGGTTCGCGGCGACGAGGCCGTTGTGCCCCGCTCCGATGACGACCGCGTCGGTACCGTCCACCCCAGCCACCCTCTCCGGACCCGCCGTCCCGTCACCGGCCCTACCCGCCTCACCCGGCGCGAAACGTTTGCCGGGCGTCGGTCCGGGCAACTAGCCGACCATGATCGAGGTGGAACAGCTCATCGGCGGAGTATGGGCCCAGGGTAGTGGCGCGCAGCGCTTCGTGGTCGTCAGCCCCGTCGACGGGACGGCGGTGAGCCGGGCGCCGGTCGCCGCCGAAGCGGACGTCGCGGCGGCGGTCAAGGCGGCCCGGGAGGCGCAACCGGGGTGGGCGCGGACCCCGGCCTCGG
>DASVVF010001080.1:0-9715 GCA_036386695.1 Catenuloplanes sp.
GCACCCCGCGAAGCTTCGGCGTTGGCTGTTTGTCCCGCGGCCCGCCCATTGGCACCGATCGACCTGGAGGAACGCGCCCTCATGCGCAGAAGAACCTTGCTTGTCGCCAGTCTGACGGCGGTGGCCGTCGCGGTCACCGGCACCTGGATGGTTGTGGGGACCTCCCCGAATGCCGATGCCGCGGCTGCCGGCCTGTGGAAGATCGACTGCAAGTACTCCCATTCACTGCCGGACGACCCGATCGTGTATCCCGGCAAGCCGGGCGCCTCGCACCTGCACGACTTCTTCGGCAATGTGGGCGCCAATGCGAATTCCACCTACCAGAGCCTGGACGGCGTCACGAGCACCTGCGCCAACAATGACCGGGCGGCGTACTGGACGCCGGCGCTGTACCAGAACGGGAAGAAAATCGACCCGAATGGTGCCATCGTCTATTACACGACCTCGGCCGGTGCGCCCAACAAGCAGATCTCGTTCCCCCCGGACATGAGGATCATCCTCGGCAATCCCAAGGCCACCACCGCCCAGCAGCAGCAGGGGGCCATCGAGTGGGGCTGCTCGGACAACACCCAGATCGGCAAGACCATCCCGGCCCGGTGCAAGTCCGGCTTCATCCAGGTGCGGATGCGGTTCCCGGCCTGCTGGGACGGCAAGACGGTCGCCGGTAACGCGATCGACCACCTGCGGTACCCGTCGCGGGGCACGTGCCCGAAGGGGTTCCCGCACGCCCTGCCCACGATGCGGCTCAACACCGCGTACAAGGTCGGCCCGGTGACCGGCAACATCACCCTGTCGTCGGGCAACGTGCACTCGATCCACGCCGACTTCCTCAACGCCTGGGACCAGCGCACCCTCGACGGGCTGGTGAAGCAGTGCTTCCACGGCCAGCGCAACTGCGGGCGCTTCAAGGGCACCAGCCCCGGACGCCGCCCGTAGTCGGTCCCGCCCACCACCCGGATCGTCGTCACCCTCGCCGAGTCCCGCGTCCCGGTCCGTCGGGCCGGTACGCCCCGGCGGGGGTGGCGGCGATCCTGGCGTCTCACCGCCCCCGCCGGCCCGTACGCCTGTCCCGGCAACCCGACGCGGCTCAGCGCGGTGGCGCTGGGGCTGCTGACGGCCACCGGGAAACAGGGGGTGCCCCGCCGTTGGCGGCGCCCTGGAGCATGTCAACCTGGGTTGGGCCTACCTGGGGTGGCTGCTCCGCCTGCCGGTGATCAGCTGGCTGCCGCAGGTGGTGACCGACGCGATGGTCGCGGCTGCGCACCCGGCGCGCCCGAGCCGCCCACCGTCCACGGGAGAGGGATGTCCGACACCAAGCAACGGCTGCTCGCCGGCGCGCTGACCGCCATCCGGCAACACGGCATCGCCGGTGTCTCGGCGCGTACCATCGCCGCCGCCGCCGGTGTGAACCAGGCCCTGGTCTTCTACCACTTCGGCAGCGTCGACGAGCTGCTCGCGGCGGCGTGCGAGGTCAGTACGGCCGAACGGGTACGCAGCTACTCGGCGCGCTTCGCCGCCGTGCGCTCACTGCGTGAGCTGCTCGACGTGGGTCGTGCGCTCCACGAGCAGGAGAGCAGCCTCGGACACGTCTCCGTGCTGGCCCAGCTGCTCGCCGGCGCGCAGAGCGACGGGCGGTTGGCCGCGCCCACCGCCGCCTCGCTGCAGCTGTGGATCGACGAGCTGGAGTCGGTGCTGCACCGGCTGCTGGCCGGCTCGCCGTTCGCGGAGATCGCTGACATACCGGGGCTGGCGCGGGCGCTGTCGGCCGCCTTCGTGGGACTGGAACTCTACGAGGGGGTGGATGCGGCCGGGGCGGTGCGGGCGATGGCCGCCCTGGAACAGCTCGCCGTCCTGGTCGAAGTGGTCGACGAACTGGGTCCGGTGTCCCGCCGGGCCCTGCAGGCGAAGATCAAGCGGGCGGTGCGCCGGTCCTGAGTCCCGCCCGCCGGTGCTCCCGCCCGCCGGTTGGTTCTCCGGCGCATCGGCGGGTGATCACGGGTGGGGGCGGCTGGTCACCGGGCGACCCCGGTCGGCTCCTGCACGACCACGCCGCTGACCGGACTGGGTGGGTAGGCCGCGGCTGACGGCCGCGGACGCCGGCTGCTCTCGGCCACCGCCAGCCGGTCCCGGCCGGTCTGCTTGGCCCGGTAGAGCGCGGTGTCGGCGCCGGCCAACAGGGCCTCGGCGGTGTCGGCGTGTTCGGGGATGGTCGCCACGCCGATGCTCAGCGTCGGCGGACCGCCGACGATGTCGGTGCGCGAGCCGACCGCCCGACGCAACGTGTCGGCGATCCGGCACGCGCCCACGGAGTCGCTGTCGATGATCATGACGAACTCGTCACCGCCCAGGCGGGCGCACAGGTCGGACGTGCGGCAGACGCCGCGCATCGCCGCGGCGACCGCCTGCAGGGCCGCGTCGCCGGTGGCGTGCCCCCAGCCGTCATTGATGTTCTTGAAGTGGTCGAGGTCGAACGCGAGCAGCGAGAGCGGGCGACCGCTCTCCTGCGCCCCGGCGACGGCCCGGGCCAGGTCCTGCTCGAAGGCGCGGCGGTTGGCCAGGCCGGTCAGCGGGTCCTCCAGCGCCTGGCGCTCCAGCGCGGCCAGCAGCCGGTCCACCCGGCGCCGCAGGATCACGATGACCACGGTCGCCATGCCCAGGGCGGTTATCAGGCCCAGGGCATCGGAGATCGCCCGGTTCCGCTCCAGCAGCGGGAACACCACGGCGACCTCGGCGATGGCCACCGACCCGAGCGCCAGGTGGATGATCGCACCGCGCAGGAATGTCGCCGCGTAGAGCACCGGCCAGAGGAAGAACAGTTGCGCGCCGGTGCTGGCGTCGCGGGAGACCAGGTTCAGGCCGGCGATCACCACGGTGGCGATCACCGGTGCGCCGACCCAGAAGAACGCCGGCACCCGCTCGGGAATCCGCCAGCAGATCGTCCCGGTGACGCCGAGCAGGACGGCGGTCAGCGCGCTCAAAATGTTGGGCAGCGGGCCTTTACCGGCGAAACCGGGCAGCAGCAGGGTCAGCGACCCGACGAAGGCGGCGCCGGCCAGCAGCAGGCATGCCAGGGCACGCGAGGCCGCGTGCCGGTCGCGCGGCAGGATGGAACCGGCTGATATCCGCCGCATACCCGCGAGATCGGCCCGCCGTCCCCCGACCTGAGGCGACCGGCGGGCTGAAAGGCGGCACGGGGGTACGGCTGCGTCAGCGACCGGGTACGGCACAGCGCGCGGGCGCACCCGCGCGCTGTGCGGTTGGCGCGGGCGCCAACCGGGGCGTCAGCCCTTGGAGATGGCGTCGATCAGGTCGCCGACCGGGCTGTCCGGCAGCGCCCTGGCGACGTCGGCGATCGCCACGATCCCCACCAGGTCGTGACCGTCGATGACGGGCAGCCGGCGCACCTGGTGGCTGGCCATCGTGCGCAGGATCTCCGTCGCGTCGTCATCCGCGCCGATCGTCACCGGCTTGCCCTGGGCCAGGTCACCGGCGGTGACCTTGGCGGGGTCCTGCCCCTGCGCGAGGACCTTGACGACGATGTCCCGGTCCGTGAGCATGCCCTTCAGCCGGTTGTCGGTGCCACAGATCGGCATGGAGCCCACGTCGAGCTCCGCCATCTTGCGCGCCGCGGACAGCATGTCGTCCTGCTCACCGACACAGGTCACATCCGGACTCATGATCTCTCGTGCGGTCGGCATTGCGTGCACCTCCTCGGAATGGTTACCCCCGGGGCCATACCCACTGCGGGCGCACTGATGCATGGTCCGGCGGCGGGGGCGGCGCCGACACCATCTCCGGCGACCAGGGCGAGGGCCCGGACACCCTGACCGACAGCGCCGGCGTGGACCGGGGCGACGGTGACGCCGGCGGGGCCGACCGGTGCTCCGCGACGATCGAAACCCGCCCCCGGGGCACGCACCCGCTGTGCCCCCCGAGCCGGTTACCGGACGCACCGGACGGTCAACGCAAACCGGCCATCCCGACGCGCGATTCGTACTATTCTTCGGGTTCTGGGGTCCAACCGGTGGCCGCATCCAGCCGTTCCGCACGGCGGTTGCGCGTGCCGTGGGTTGCCCCATCGCCCGCTCAGCTTCTCCGTCCGCGAACCGATGGAGGTGGACACCGGCAGGGTCCCACCCGGGTGCGGCTGGATCGAACCGGCCGCCAGTGGTGCCGTTGACCGACCCCGGCGGCGGCCGGGCGCACGCGGTCAACCCCGAACCGTGGTCGGCACGGCAGTCCCACCAACTCCGGAAGAGGTAACCACCATGGGGCAGATCCTGGTAGTCGACGACGACCCGGACATCCGGCAGCTACTCACCGACGTCCTGGAGATGGAAGGCCACGAGGTGCAGGTGGCGGCGGACGGCCTCGCCGCCGTGCGGGCCCTGGAGGGCTACCGCCCGGACTTCGTGGTGCTCGACGTGATGATGCCGGGCCTGGACGGCTACGGCGTGCTGCGCAGCATCCGCAGCCAGGACGGGATCCCGCTGCCCGTACTCATGCTCACCGCCTCCGCGGAGCCCAACTCCGCCGCCCGGGCCTGGGCCGACGGGGTCGACTACTACCTGGCGAAGCCGTTCACCGCCGACGAGGTGCTCTACCTCATCGACGGTGTGCTCGGCTCCCGGGTGCCGATCGCCCAGGTGCAGGCCGCCGTCCAGGTCGCCCGCGACTACGGGTACCTCGGCAACGAGCCGTCGACACCCTGAGCGCGCCGGGTACGGCCGCCGCGGACCTTTCCCTCACAACCGCGGTGGTCGAGCCGATATGCCCTCCACGGTCCACTTGGACCCCGGGAGACAACGGCGAGGTGAGTATCGGCCATGAACGTCAGACACCGAACGATGCGAGGTGACCCCTGGGGCCGCGCTCGACGGATCGCCCTGGTCACGACCACGGCGGCCGCCGTCGTGGTAGCCGGCCTGCCGGTAACCGGCGCCGCCGCGAACCCCCGTACCGGGGGATGGCGCGACGTCGTGGTCACCGGCTCCGACGCGACCGGCGCGGCCACGGCCGTAGCGGCTGCCGGAGGACGCGTGCTCGCGTCCCTTCCCGTGGCCCGCGGCGTGGCGGCCCAGCTGCCACCCGGCGCGGTCCTGGACCCCGCCTGGTACGTCACACCGCAGCACAGCCTGCAGGTGGCGGCGACGCCCGCCACGACGGACAGCGAGTCGACCTCCACCATCCGCGAGACCCTCGGCCTGCCGGCGAACGGCTCCGAGGGACGCGGCGTCACGGTGGCCGTGGTCGACACCGGCATCGCCGACGTCCCCGACCTTGCCGGCCGGGTGTCCGAGCGGGTCGACCTGACCGGTACCGGAGCCGGTGACGGCTACGGCCACGGCACGTTCATGGCCGGGCTCATCGCCGGTTCAGGAGCAGCCTCCGGTGGCGTCCACCGGGGCGTCGCCCCGGCGGCGAACCTGATCGACGTGAAGGTCGCTGACGCCCAGGGCCGGACCGACCTGATCACGGTCCTGCGCGGCCTGCAATGGGTCAGCGAGCACGCCCACCAGATCAAGGTGCTGAACCTGGCGCTCTCGTCGAACAGCCCCATGCCGTACCAGCTCGACCCGCTGACCCAGGCGCTCGAGTCCCTGTGGCGCCGTGACGTCACCGTGGTGGTCCCCTCGGGCAACGACGGGCCGGACGCCGGCTCGGTGACGTCGCCGGGTAACGACCCGGTGCTGCTCACCGCCGGTGGCCTCGACGAGGTCGGCACGGCCGAACGCCGCGACGACGTCCTGGGCACCTGGTCCGGGCGCGGGCCGACCTGGCAGGGCGACGCCAAGCCGGACCTGGTCGCACCGGGCGGGCACCTGGTGAGCCTGCGCAGCCCCAACAGTGTGGTCGACGCCTCCACCCCGGGATCGCGGGTCGGCACCGACTACTTCCGGGGCTCCGGCACCTCGATGGCCACCGCGGTGACCTCGGGTGTGGTGGCCGCCGCCGTGGCGGCCGAACCCCGGCTGCGACCGGACGCGGTCAAGAACCTGCTCACCGCGACGGCGTACCAGGCTCCCGGGTTGACCCGGGCGGCCGGCGCGGGAGCGGGCGGGCTCGACGCCGCCCGGGTCCTGGCCGCCGCGCCGGACTGGCGCGGTAACGCCTCGCAGGCCCGGTACGCGAAGGACAACCGGGCCATCGGCCGGGACGCCCGCTACTGGGCGGCCTTCGAAAAGGCCGTCGTGGACGGTGACGGCGCGGCCGCGGCGCAGGCGTGGGCCAAGCTGAGCGCGGACTCCCGCGACTGGGCGGCGCGGACCTGGTCCGACCTGGACCCGGCAGCCCGGGCCTGGGCGGCGCGGGCGTGGGCGGCACGGGCGTGGGCCGGTGCCGACAACGACCAATGGGCGGCGCGGGCCTGGGCGGCGCGGGCGTGGGCGGCGCGGGCGTGGGCCAGCGACGACTGGGCTGCGCGGGCGTGGGCCGGTGACGACTGGGCTGCGCGGGCGTGGGCGGCGCGGGCCTGGGCCGGCGAGAACTGGGCGGCGCGGGCGTGGGCGTCGGACCAGTGGACCGCACGAGCCTGGGCCTGGTTACCACCGGAATGAAGATGACCGCACCAGACGCTGGCCGCCCGGGTATGACCCGGGCGGCCAGCGCCGTGCGTTCCGGGTGCGCCGACCCGATCCTGCGTCGGGTGGCGGCGGTCTGCCTGCTGGGCGCGGTACTGGCCGGCGTCGTGGTGTTCGGGCTGGTGGGCCGGGGCAGCGTTCTCGACGGGGTCGACCTGCCCAGCGGCTGGTTGTTGCCGGGCCTGGTCGCCCTCACCTGCCTCGCCGAGGTGACGGTGGTCCGGCTGCGGCACGGCGACGCGGTCGAGGAACTCACCCTGTACGAGGCCGCCCTCATCATCGACGTCCTGTTGCTGCCCCCGCACTACGCCCTCGTGGCGGCCACGCTCGGGCTGGTCGCCGCGAGCATCCTGCAGCGCCGCCCGGTGGTCAAGGCACTGTTCAACCTGGGTACGTACACGGCGGCGATCTCCGCGTTGATCCTCGTGGTGCACCTCGTCGGCGGCACGCCCGGCGACATGACCGTCGGCGTCCTCGTCGGCGTGGTCCTGGGCACCCTGGTCTTCACCGCGATCAACCTCTGCTGCCTGGCCCAGATCCTCGCCGTCGCCAGCGGCCTGTCGCCGTGGGAGATCGTGCGCTCCGAGGCGCGGCTCTCGGCGTACATGGCCGTCGGGACGGTCGCCACCGGGCTGCTCACCGCGGAGATCGGACTGCACTCGCCGGTCCTGCTGCCGTTCATGGCGATGCCCGCGCTGGCGGTCACCTACGCCTACCGGGCGGCCGCCCAGGAGGCCGACGAGCGGGCCCGCTCGGCGTGCCTGCTGCAGCTGTCCCACGCCCTCGCCGAACGGGACGACGTGGTACGCAGGTTCCTCCTGCTGGTCCGCGAGGCGTTCGACGCGGACCTGGCCGTGGTGGTCCTCGACCAGGACGGGGTGGCCCTGTCGGTGGACGCCACCGCACCGGCCGAACTGTCCCGCGGGCCGGTTCCGCGCCATCTCGGCGCGCTCGCCGACCTGGACCGTCCGGTGCACCTGAACGAGGGCCTCCCGCCGGAGCTGCGCCAGATGCTGGTCGTGCCGGTGCAGGGCGGTGGGCGGCGGCTCGGTCTGGCCGCCCTGGCGGTGCGCGGGCGACGCAACGGCCGGCTCAGCACCCGCGACACCACGTTGCTGGCCTCGTTGGCCAACGCCCTGGCGGTCGCCATGCGCGGCGCCGAACACCTGGACCGGCTGGTCGAGGAGACCAGCAAACTGCAGGCGGTCGTCGAGCAGTCCGCCGAGGGCATCGTCGTGGTCGACGGCGACGGCGTCGTGCAGATGTGGAGCCGCGCCTTCGCCGAGATCACCGACCTCGCCAGCGCCGACGCCGCCGGCCAGCGGTTCGCCGACCTGCTTGAACTGCCCGACGCCGACGACCGCGCCGGGCTGCTGCCGGTGACCGCGGAGCTGCCCAGGGTGGCCGTGGAGGTCACCATCTGCCGCCGTGACGGGGAACGGCGCCGGATCCGGCTGGCGCACTCGGCCGTCTTCACCGGCGACAACCTGCTGCGCGACGTCATCGTCGTCAGCGACCTCACCCGGGAGTACCGCACCGAACGGCTCAAGTCGGACTTCATCGCCACGGTGTCGCACGAGCTGCGAACACCGCTCACCCCGATCATCGGCTACGTCAACCTGCTGCGCACCCGCGGCGACCGGATGACGGAACAGAAACGGGCGGACGTGCTGAAGCTGATCGGCGACCGCGCCGGTCACCTGTCCCGACTGGTGGAGGACCTGCTGCTGGCCTCGCGCATCGGGGACGCCGAGGAGGACCTGGCCCTGCACGTGTCGGTGGGGACCCACGACCTCACCGCGATCGTCCGGCACGTCGTCGACGACCTCGACACCAGCCGGGTCCGCCTCGATCTGCCGGCCCATCCGGTGCCCACCGCATGCGACAACGGCCGGACCCTGCAGGTCGCCGCCAACCTCATCGGCAACGCCCTCAAGTACTCCCCGGACACCGAATACGTCCAGGTCAAGCTGCGACTCGACGAGACCAGGGTGCACCTGGACGTCATCGACAACGGCCGGGGAATCCCCGCCGACCAGCTGGAGAAGGTGTTCGAGAAGTTCCACCGGGTGGAGGACCCGATGACGATGAGCACCAGCGGCACCGGGCTGGGCCTGTTCATCGCCCGCCGGCTGGCGCTGGCCATGGCCGACGACGTCGCGGTGACCTCGACGCTGAACGTGGGCTCGGTCTTCACCCTGACCCTGCCGCGCGCCGACGACACCGCCGCCGAACCCGCGACCGGATCGGCCGTTACCGGATCACCACCGACCGGATCACCACCGACCGGATCACCGCCCGCCGGATCGCCGCCGACCCGGTCGGCCCTGGCCGGATCGCCGCCGACCCGCTCCGCCGTAGCCGGATCTACGCCGACCCGCTCGGCCGTAGCCGGATCGCCGGCGAGTGGATCTACCGCGATCGGTGAGAACGACGATGCCGCCGCTCGACAGGTGCCTGCCGCTCCGTAGGGGGCGCAGGGCCGGCGCCGGAGCCGTCCGGTCGGTGGTGGCCGGTCCCCGGTGCGCACCACCGGGGACATCCCCCGAACCGCCGCACGACGGGCCCACGCCGGCCGCCGTGACCGGCGATCATGGGTGGATGACCCAGAACGAACCGATAGACCTGCGCGGCGCCTTCGCCCGCTTCGACGCGTTGTGGAGTCCCCGGATCGTGACCCGGGTGAACGACTACGACGTCCGGATCGCCAAGGTGGCCGGTGACCACGTGTGGCACAGCCATCAGGACACCGACGAGTTCTTCCTCGTGCTGGACGGCGAGCTGCGTATCGCCGTCCGAGACGGCGGGGGTGGGCCCGCCGACCCGGGCGGCAGTCCGACCGAGCGGGTAGTGGTACTTCCCGCGGGCGCGGTGTTCGTGGTCCCGCGGGGAGTGCAGCATCGGCCGTTCTCGCCGGCCGGGGCCTCGATCCTGATGTTCGAACCCAGCGGCACTTTGAGCGTCGGCGACCGGCACGATCCGCTTCCGGACGGCGTCGACGCCACCACCGGCCACCCGCTCTGACCCGGCCGGACCCGCCCGCTCACGACCCTGCGCGCTGGGGCCCGCGCGGCCGGTCAGCGGTCAGGGGCGGCCAGCGGTCCGGGGCGGCCAGCGGTCAGGGCGGTCAGGGC
>DASVVF010001081.1:0-3904 GCA_036386695.1 Catenuloplanes sp.
GCTTCCGCGGTTTCCGCCACCCAGTCCTGCCCGTCGAGCAACGCCCGCAGACCTCGCCGCACGACGGGATGGTCGTCGACGATCAGGAGCCGGCAGGGCTGCGGCACGGCACTCACCGCCGTTCCGGCCGGACGCACGCGACCGGCGGTTCGGCGGCCACCGGTCCGCCCTGCGGCAGGTGGGACGGGATGGGCAGCCGGACGCGGATCGTCGTTCCCTGTGGATCTGCCGGGCCGACGGTCACTTGGCCACCCAGTTCCTCGGCCCGCTCGCGCATCGAGGTCAGTCCCACGCCTGCGTACGGCCCGGGCCCGGTGATGCCCACGCCGTCGTCGGTGATCTCGATGGACAGCACCCGCCGCCGATGGAGGGTCACCTGGCAGGTTCGTGCGCCGGAGTGCCGGGTCACGTTGGTGAGCGCCTCGGCGACGATCCGGAACACCGCGACGTCGATCGCCGCGGGCAGGCCGTCGAGGGCTCCGTCGACCGTGAGCCGCACATCGACGGTCCCGTTGGCGAATCGGCCACATTCACCGCGCACGGCCGCCGCCAACCCGTTGTCCAGCGCCGGTGGGCGCAACTGGTCCACCAGCCGGCGCACCTCGACAGAGCAGGACCGCAGGTCGGTCGCCATCGCGTCGAGCAGCTCACCCACCCGGGTGCCTGGCGGCAGCAGCCGGCGGGCGGCGCGGGCCTGCATGGACATCCCGGCCAGGCTGGGTCCGAGTCCGTCGTGCAGGTCGCGGCGCAGCCGGCGCCGTTCCTCCTCCCGGGCGACGATCAGGCGCTCCCGCGACTCCTGCAGGTCCCGGGTCAGCCGGGTGGCCTCCCCGGCCACGGCCGCGTGCAGCGCGACGTCCTGCAGCAGGCGTCGCTCACGTGGCGTGAACCGGCCGTGCGGGCTGCGGGTGGCCACCAGTAGGCGGCCGATCCGCTCGCCGTGCGCCACCATCTCGAAGGACTCCACGGTCTCGGCGGGCCGGCCGTCCTCGGCGAGCAGCCGGGGGCCGTCGCGCCCGGCCAGCTCCACCGCGACGTAGGGCACCTGCAACGAACGCAGGATCGTGGCGCTGAGCAGGGGCAGCACCGCATCGGGCTGCACGGTGTGCCCGAGCAGGTCACCGAGCCGTCCGATCACCTTGTACGGGTCGTCCCGCTCGCCGTAGACGAGGCGGTTCACCGCCCGCTGTACCCGGCGCTGCAACGGCGCGAAGGCCACCGCGACCAGGCCGGTCGCCACCAGTGCCGCGTCCGCGGGCCAGCCGCGCATGAGGACGTCGCGCAGCACCGCCACGGTGCCGACGAAACCCAGGACGACCAGCAGCGACATGACCAGCCAGACGACGGTCCGGTTGAGGATGAGGTCCAGGTCGTACAGCCGGTAGCGCAGGACCGCGACCGCCATCCCGAGCGGCAGCGCCAACGCGGGAAGCAGCCACCCGTGTGGCACGCCGGCGGCTTCGAGCACCAGGCCGATGCTGAGCAGGATGCTGGCCGGCAGCAGACACGCGACCTGGCGGCGGGTCTCGCCGTCGGCGCGCCGCCAGCGCACCAACAGCGACCACAGGACCGCCGGGATGGTGCCGGCGGTGACGAGGGCCGCCACCCAGGCGACGGCCACCAGATCGTGCGCCCATGCGGTGAGTTCGACCCCCGTGGTCAGCAGGGTGCGCGGGTGGTCCAGTGCGGCGGCTGCCAAGGCCAGGCCGGCCACCAGTGTCCCGAGCCGGACGAGCAGGTCCAGCGGACGCCATCGGGGGCCGGGCAGCCGACCGTCCGGGAAGTACAGCAGGGCGAGCAGGATGAGTCCGAATGACGGCCACCAGATCCACCGGCTGAGCCAGGCCAGCGGCAGCGAGCCCGGCCAGCCGGCCGCGAATACGGCGACGGCGGCGAGGAGCCCGGCGGCGGTCATCAACCGACCGACCGGATGTCCCGGCGAGGCGACCAGCACCACCACGCCCAACACGGTGAACGACACCGCGATGGCCGCGTTCAGGACGACGGCCACCCTGGCCTCGGCGCCCGCGTCGCCGCGCAGGCCGACCAGTGCGGCGGACAGGGCCGTCACCGTCGTCGCGACGGTCGCGACCGGCCACGGCGACCACCATCGGGACCGGCCGACGGACATCACACCCTTGGCGCGGTCGGTAGTTGATCCTGGCCCGGCGATCCGAACGGGTGGCAGATGAGCATGTGCAGCCAGCCGCCCCGGCTCGGCACATGCCACGGTGGGCCGTCCGGCAGCGGGTGGACCGGCGGCAGGCCGATCGGCGGCAGGTGATGCTCGGGGGTGAGCCGGCCGGGTCGACCGAGTACCCGCCGCCCGATGCGTGCCAGCCAGGTCCGCGGCCCGGTGCTCGCTTCGCCGAGCAGCAGCAGGCGTCGCTCGGCCGGCGACAACGCCTCCGCGATCGTCAGTTCCCGCATCGTCGCGGCGGACGTCATCACCCGGCCGTCGGCGAGCTGCTGGGGCCGGACGGCGGCGCTCAGGGCGTCCCGGCGGCGGGTGCGGATCACCGCACGGAAACGCTCGTCGATCAGGTCGGGATCGGGCTGCCCCGCCGCCCGCAGGTCGACCAGCTTTCCGGCGTCGTCTTTGACCTGTTCCAGCCGGCGCCCGGCCGTGTCGAAGAATTCCGAGTCGGCCAGCGGGTGCAGATGGTCGGCGATGGCGGTCGACACGTTGACGTACTGGTGAATCCAGCGATTCGTGGAGCTGACGGCGACTATTTCCGGCGACTGTGTGGTCATGGCCATCCTCCGCACGCACGATTCTGAGCCGTGGGTCGTGAGCCGTGAAACCTGCCCTTGAGCCTAGGCCCCCGGCACACCACCTGGTAAGAGGTTCAGGCCCGTCGCGGCAGCACCGTGCGGGTCGGTACCGGCGGCCCGGATCACCGGCGGCCGGGAACTGCCCGCGGGACCCGGTCAGACAGTTGTGCTGTCGGGGGGTTCGGTGCCGAGATCCACAGTGGCCACCAACTGGATCAACACCACCATCCGGACCGACCACAACCACCACCCGGTTTTTCGGATACGTCAAGCCTTGATGTTCCACGTGAGTCCAGGTGGCACCCGCCCCCGCTGACCCCGCGGGCAGCTCTTGGGTGATCATGGGTACACCGCCGCCCAAGCCCGGACCACGCGGCTCGGCACTGCTCTTCCCACCTGACCGGCGCGCTTCCCGGAGCAACTAACCGCGTCAACAGGTTCATATGGCGTCGCTGCTGCCGATAGGACAACCGGCACATCGTCGTTGGGTGTCGCGGTCGACGCCGGGGTTGCCGCGCCTGGTCGAGCCATCGGCGTAACGGGCACCAGCCCCACCGACGGAGAGGAGCCGACGGCGGTGCTGCAGTGGCAGATGTACACGCTCGCCCCGGTGATCGGCGTCCTGGTGTCCGCGGTGGTCGGCGTCCTGGCGTGGCGACGTCGCGCGCAGACCCCGGCCGCGTTGCCACTCGTCGTGGTCATGGTGGGCCTGGTGTGGTGGGCCGGCGAGGACGCGATCGGCTCGCTGTGCACCGATCCGGACGTCAAGGCCGCATTCGCCCTGGCGAGTTTCCCGGCACCAGCGCCGCCGCCCTCGGCTTCTGCTGGCTCTGCCGCTCGATGGCCGGCCGGCACGCCCGATTCTCGCGGTTGCTGCTCGCGGTCCTGCTGGTGGAGCCGGTGCTGATAACCGTCGCGGCCGCCACGAACGCCTGGCACCGGTGGGTGTTCGTCGACACCGTCGCCGTCGGGTACCCGGGCCTGTTGAGCATCCAGGTCGGTCCGCTGTTCTACCTGCACAGCGCCTACACGTACCTGCTCATCATGGTGACCCTGGTGGGCGTGGCGCAGACCTGGCGGACCACCTCCGGCCTGCAGCGACGGCAGCTCTCCACGGTGATGATCGCGG
>DASVVF010001082.1:0-6391 GCA_036386695.1 Catenuloplanes sp.
TACGACGTGGTGGTCAACTACGCGCGCAACGCGGCGGCCGCCGAGGAGGTCGCGGCCGCCATCGCCGCGCTCGGCGGCAGGACCCACCTGGTACGCGCCGACGTGGCCGACGCCACGGACCGGCAGCGGCTGGTGGACGAGACGATCGACACGTTCGGCCGGCTGGACCTGCTGGTCAGCAACGCCGGGGTGGCCCCCGACGTACGTGCCGACCTGCTCGACGCGGGTGAGGAGTCGTTCGACCGGCTGGTCGCGATCAACCTGAAGGCACCGTACTTCCTCACCCAGCTCGCGGCCCGGCGCATGATCGACCTGGTCGGTCGGGGGGTGTTGACCGCGCCGAAGATCGTGATCGTCTCGTCGGTCAGCGTCTACACGGCCAGCGTCAACCGGGGCGACTACTGCGTCACCAAGGCGGGCCTGGCCATGGTCGCGAAGCTCTACGCGGCCCGGCTGGCCGAGCACGGGATCAACGTGTACGAGATCCGCCCCGGCATCATCGAGACCGACATGACCGGCCCGGTGAAGGCCAAGTACGACGAGTTGATCCTGGAACGGGGGATCACGCCGATCCGCCGCTGGGGGCAGCCGGAGGACGTCGGTCGGGCGGTCGTGGCGGTCGCCACCGACCTGCTGCCGTTCAGCACCGGACAGGTCATCGACGTCGACGGCGGGTTCCACCTGCGGACGCTGTGATTCCACCGTCGCGGCACCCGGCCGGGGCCGGCGGATCTCCCCCTACGGGGTGGTTCTCCGGGCCCTGCCGGGGCTGGCCCCGGATCCGCCGGGAGGTGAATCCGGCGAGGCTGAACCGGTGACTATCGCCGTGCAGTTCGCAGTCCTAGCCGCCCTCAGCGCCGTGTGGCTGACCGCCGGCGCGCTGGCCGACACCCTCCCCGACACGACCACCGCCCGGGCCCTGCGCCGTCGCACCCAGACGATGCTGCTGCTGGTCGGCGCCGGCACCGCGCTCCTGCTCGCGGTGCCGGTGCTGGCGGCCGTGCTGCCCGGCCGGTCGGCCGCTCCGCTGGCGGCGGCGCTGCCGGGGATACCGGCGGTGGTGGTGCTGTTGACGACCTGGCGCCGCCTTGCCTGGCTGCGCCGGGGCAGCATGGCCTTCGCCGCCGCCCCCGACACGCCGGCCCCGCCGGCCCTGCGGGCGGCCGCCGCCCACCCGCTGCTGGCCACGCCGCTGCAGGTGACGGCCCTGGCCGCGGTCGCCGGACTGCCGATCGGCGCCGGCCTGCTCGCGCCCGCCGGCGCGAACCTGGCCGGCCTGGCGATCACGTTCGTGGCCCTGGCCATCGGCGCGATCGGGGTCCGGCACGCGTTGCGGCACAGTCGACTGGCCGAGAGCGCTGTCCGGGTGCGGGCCGTCAGCCGGTCAGCCTGACGCTGACCGCCCAGGCGCGGCGGTCCCACCCGCCGGGCGTTTTGCCCGGTGGCCGGTCAGTGTGAGCGGTCGGTTTCCTGGACGTACAGCAACTCGAGAATGGACCGGGCCGCCTCGAACCACCGGTCCAGCCAGCCGGCCGACGGTTCGGAGCCTTTCGGGGGCAACTCCAACAGCAGACCGCGCAGCAACGGGTGGTCGGCCAGAGACGCGGGCGGATGGCCGTTGTCGAGCCAGCCGCTGCGGGGGAACACCGGCTCGGACAGACCGCCGAGGTCGAGCGACGGCAGGGTCGGCGCGCGGTCCAGCGCGCTGGTGGTGTCCAGGGCCGGCATCGACCCGTTGCGGGTGGCCAGCTCGCCGTCCACGGCAGCCTCGCCGCCGAGCCCGGAGTCCCGGCGTACCTGGCGGTAACCGCCCATTCCACCGGCGAACCGGTCCTGCGCCGTAGTCGAGCCGTTGCCCAGGTTTTCTGGCCCAATCGTCATACGTCTCGCCTGCCTCGCTCGCCTCTGCGGTAATCCGCCGGCCGACCGACGGTGTGCCGGTGCGGCGGTCACGTCGGTGCACGCAGCGCCGGGTGCGGCGCCACGCCTGACCGCCGTGCGGCGGCCGGACGGCGGATTGGCCCGGTTGTCGCACCGCGCCCTGCCGGTACAACGAGGCTGATACGGCCAGGGCGACGGCGCGCGGCGACAAGATGCGATGAATGAGGCGAATATCCGTTTTTGGGGTATGCTCAGGCCAGGTCGAACTCCCCGTCCTTGGCACCACCCACGAATGCGTCCCACTCGGCCGGCGTGAAGATCAGCGACGGTCCACTCTGATTCTTGGAGTCGCGAACGGCTACCGCACCGCCAACGAATGCCACTTCCACGCAGTTGTCACAGTTGGGTCCACTCCGGGTGCTCTTCCGCCAGACGGCGCGGCTGGGGTCTACCCGAAATCCCTTGCTCTCGATCTCCACAGTGGCTCCTTCGCCAGTTGCGCAATCACGATTGTCGACTCCTCCGGGGGGAGGGCCTTGGCGCGGATGTGATCGAAAATGGCGGAGTACTTCTGCAGCTCGTCGTTCTTCTCCAGGAACAGGCCGCCGGTGGCGTTCTCGGCGAAGACCACATTCGGATCGTCGGGCTCCGGGAAGTCGAGGATCGCGAAAGTGCCATCCATGCCGGCATGGGCGCCGACCTCGAACGGCAGGATCTGGAGCGTCACATTTGGCAGCTCGGTGGCCTTGACAAGCCGTTCCAACTGGGCCCGCATGACCACGTCGCCACCTACCGGGCGGCTCAGTACCGCTTCATCGAGCACCACCCACAGGTCGATGGGATCGTCCTGCTTCAGTAACGACTGACGGGCCATTCGGACACTCACTCGTCGATGGATCTCCTCGGCGGGCGAGTCGGGGCGGGCGGCCCGGATCATCGCCTCGGCGTACTCCTGGGTCTGCAGCAGGCCGGGTACCACCTGCTGCTCGTAGGCCCAGATCGCCGCGGCCGCGGCCTCCAGACCGACATAGGCCCCGGTCAGTACCGTGCTGTACGGGTGCCACCAGCCCTTCTGCCGCGCCTCACCGGCCATCTCGACCAGTTCCTCGGTCTCCGGCCCAAGTGCGCCATAGATGCCCAGCATCTCCCGGACGTCGCGCGGCGTTGCACTGGTGTGCCCGGTCTCAATGCGCGACACCTTCGACGCCGAGCAGTCCAGCCGTTCGGCGACCGCGTCGATCGTCACCCCCGCCGACTCGCGGCGACGGCGCAGCTCAGCACCGAGCCGGCGACGGCGGATGGTGGGGCTGCGGCGCTGGGTCACGGTCACCTCCGGGTGATCGGCACGGCTCGGTCTGCCGGGTGGCGTCGGTGGACATCAACTTACTACCACCACCCGATCGGGCGAAGACCTGCAACTTGCATTGATCATGTTCTTGGTGCACTCTTTTCGTATGGCGCACGTAACGCACCGTTTGCAATCGCAACCGGGAAGTTGGCGCTATATGGTCAAATGACACGCCCGATCGGCGTTCCTATCCGTCGCCGCGTCACCCACACTGGTGATCCAGCAAAGCCACGGTGATCCACAAGGCTCCCATTCGCTAATACCGCACGCCCGGGGAAGGTACAGCCCCGTGCGCAGCCGGATTAGTGCCTCACCACACCCGACCGCCAGTGCGGCAAGCGTCAGCGCAGCAAGGCCACAACGATCAGAACAGGAGACGATGTGCTACCGCGGTCTGGTGACGTGCTGCAGGTCACGCGAGAAGCGAGCGTGCAGTTTTCCGATCCCATGCTTTTCCGAGTCATTCGCGTTCATGACTGGCCGACGTACGACGGCTGGGTGTGGCTCGACGGCTATTCATTGAACGGCTCCGGCGACGCCGTGGAGCGCCGGTCGATTTTTGTGCAGGTCGACGGGCTCCGGCAGGTCGGCAGCGCGCCGGACCCTCGCAGCCGCAACTCCCGACGTCCCGGCACCAACACCAACACCAACACCGGCGTCGGCGTCGGCGCGCGCGCCGTACGCGCCAACCGCTGACTATCGACCCGACGCCACGCCGGGTGACTATCGACCCGACGCCACGCCGGCGCCGGCTCACTCCGCTCCCCCGACCGCGCCTGTCCACCGCCGGCCGCCGCGTGGCGGCCGGCCGTCTCAGCCCGCCGGGCCGTCTCAGCCCGCCGGCCCGTCTCAGCTCGCCGGGCGTCTCAGCCCACCGCGGCCGTCTCAGCCCACCGCGGCCGTCTTCAGCCCACCGGCTTCAGCGGGTCGGCGTGGGGGAGGTCGGGGTCACCGTCGGCCGGGGAGCCGCCGCAGTGGTGCGCGGCGGGCTGGCGATGACCAGTGTCACCCGGGCGCCGACCGGCAACTCCCGCCCCGCCGGTGGGTCCGTCTCGATGACGGTGCCGGCCGCCTGGTCGGACGGCTGCGACCTGAGCCGGTAGGTGAGGTTCAGGTCGTCCAGGGCATCGCGGGCCTCCTGGGACGACTGGCCGACCAGGTCCGGCATCACCACATCCGGCGCCGCCGGGGTCGCGGTGGTCGCGGCCGGCGGGGTGGCGGTCGTCGGGGCGGCCGACGTCGGAGCGGTGGAGGCGACTTTGCGGCTCGGCGTCGCCGAAGGAGATGGAACCACCGGCGCACCGCTGCGGGAACCGGACTGGGTTATCAGCCACACGCCCACCCCGAGCAGGCTGATCAGCAACAACGCCAGCAGACCCAGCAGGATCGGCATCCACCAGGTGCGACCCGGACGCTCGTCCGCCTCCCAGCCGGCCGCCTCCCAGCCCACCGGCCCGGCGGTACGCACCACCGGCGCGGTGGGCGGCCTGACCTCTGCCCGGCCGGACCAGACGGCCGGTGGTAGCGCGCCGGTGCCGTCCGGACGCGGCAGGGGCGCGGTGCCGCCGGCGGCGGGCCCCTGATGCAGTGGGGCGGTCGCGTCGACGGGCGGCATGGCCGTCGTCGCCCCGGAGTCACCCGGCACACCCGGGGTCGCCCTGGTCGCCCAGGGGTCACCCGGCATGGCCGTCGTCGCAGCCGGATCGCCCGGCCGGCCCTGGACGCCCGGGATGGCGGTGGTCGCGGCCGGATCGCCCGGCACACCCGGCATGGCCGTCGTCGCCCCCGGATCACCCGGTCCACCGGGCGCGGCCGGCGCTGGTCGGTCACCGCCGGCGACCGTACGGTCGTCGTCGGCGTCGAACGGGGCGAACTGCCGGGTCTCGTCCACGCCCTCGGGCCCGTCAGCGCCCCCGCCGGGCTGGTGCTGCTCGTCGGCCATCGCCTGTCGTCCTTCCCCGGGCTGCCGGTCGGCACGCCGTCCCGCGCACAACCTAACCGCCCGCGTCCCGGCCGAAACGGATAGGCCGGGGCGCGGCGGGCGCGGTGCCCACCCGGCCACCCGTCGCCATCGTCCGCGGGTCGCCTGAACCAGCAGGTGAGAGCTACAGTGCCCGGCATGGTCGTACGAGGGTGGGCAGGTTCGATCGCTACGGCGATCGGCGCCGCTGCCTGCGCCGGTGCCGCACAGCTAGGGCTCGGCTACGGGCTCGGCATCATCGCCTGGCAGCCGTCCACCAACCCGGCCACCGAGGCGGTCTGGGTAGCCAGCCTGACCTGGACAACCTGGGTCGCGGCGACCGCGACGGTCGCCGCCGCCTGCTACGCCCACCGACTCACCGCCGCGGCTGCCCACCGGTCGCCCGTCTCGCCGACCAACGGCGCCAGCGCCGACCCGGTCCGCCCGACCGAGGGCGCCGACGCCCCGGTGACGACCGCCATGTGGCGGATCGCCCTGGCGGTGGCCGCCGCCGTCGGAGCGGTCGTCACGGTGCTGCTGGTGGCCGTGCCGGCGCAGAGCGCCGTCCGGGCGGACACCTTCTCCCCGCAGACCATCGCCGGTGGTTGCGCGGTGGTGGGAATCATCCTGGGCCTCCTGGTGGCCGTGTGGGCGCTGGCGTCGCCCGCCGTCACCGCCAACGTGACGGCCACCATGGGTTGGATGTGGCTGCTGGCCATGGTGTCCGTGGTGGACCGGATCATCACCGATGACCAGGCCATCAGCACCAAGCTGGGGGTCTGGCAGTGGACTCCGGACACCGATCGCTTCTGGTTCGGCGCCATCTACTGGCCGGGTGCGGTGGTCACGCTGGGCGCCGCACTGGTCATCGGTGCGCTGGCGGCGTTGCCGGCGGCCCGCCGGGGCGACAGCCGGGTGGGGGTGGCCGTCTCCGGCGCGATCGGGCCGGTCCTGGTGGCGGCGGCGTACTTCGTGGCGGCCCCCCGTTTCGTCGGCGTTCAGGGCGACCAGGCCTCGGCGTACCTCTTGGCGCCGTACGCGGTGATCGCCGGACTGGCCGGCTCGGTGCTGGTCGCCGCGATCCGGCAGCGGGCCCGCGGCGTGGGTGGGTCGGGCACGCCGGCTGGTTCTCCGAACGCGGGCTCGTCGGGCCCCGTCGCCACCAGCACCGCTGGGGCCACCGCGGTCTCCGCCGGCGGGTT
>DASVVF010001083.1:0-8967 GCA_036386695.1 Catenuloplanes sp.
ACCCGACTGGTCGTCCTACCTCGCCGAGGTCACCGCCAAGGCGCGGCTGACACTGCGCCAAAACAAGGTGGACGCCGCCGTGACCCCGCGTCCCCGCCACCTGTACTCGATCTGGAAGGACACCGTCGCCGGGAACTACGCCGTCCCGTTCGACCTGCCGCGGATCGCCGTCGTGGTGGACGGCCCGGAAACCGACTGTTACGCCGCCCTGGGCGCCATCCACGGCCAATGGCGCCCGGTCGCCGGCCGCTTCAAGGACTTCATCGCCTCCCCGAAGAACAACCTGTACCGCTCGCTGCACACCACGGTGACCGGGCCGAACGGGCGACTGGTCGAGGTGCTCATCCGCACCGAGTCGATGCACCGCTGCGCCGAGTACGGCATCGCCGCCAAATTCCGCTACCCGAAGGACGCGGAGGAGGTCGAGGCGCCGCACGTCGACCAACTGGGCTGGCTGCGCCGGGTGCTCGACTGGGAACAGGAAACCAGCGACGCCGGGCAGTTCCTGCACTCACTGCGCTGCGACCTCGCCGAGGCGCAGGTCCAGGTCTTCGCCGACGGCCGCCCCGTCATCCTGCCGGGCGGTTCCACACCGGTCGACCTGGCCTACGCGCTGGGCAACGACATCGGCGACAACTGCCTCGCGGCGACCATCAACGGCCGGCTGGCACCGCTGGCCTCGGTGCTCGACGAGGGCGATGTGGTGGAGGTCTTCACCGCCGGGACCGAAGGGCCCGCCGACGTCGACCCCACCATGGCACCGCGCGGTCCCCGCAAGGAGTGGCTGGGCTTCGTCAAATCACCGCACGCCCAGTTGCAGATCAACCGGTGGTTCACCGACCACCACACGCCCGGCATCAGCATCGTCGACAAGGTCCGCCTGGGCCGGGCGACGATCGGGCTGACGTTGCGCAAACACGATCGCGGCCTCGCCAGCGATGTGCCACTGCGTCGGCTGGCCGACGAGATGGGCTACCCCGACCTGGAAACCCTGCTGGTCGCCGTGGTCGAACGCACGGTCGAACCCGACCTGGTGGTCGAGCAGCTGATCGCCCTGGTCGACCACCCCGACTGAGGCATCGACCAGCCCCGGCCACAAGCCGCCGGCCGGGTAAGGCCCGGCGGTGGGGCGCCCGACCATTAACCTGATCGAGTGACCCTGCGCCCAGCAGCATTACGAGCCGTCGCCTACCGCACGTTCTACCTCCTGCCCCACGGTGTGCGTCGCCGGCTGGTGCGCTTTGTCGTGCCGAAGTACATCATCGGCGCGGTGACCATGGTGCACGACGCCGACGCGGATCCGCCGGGACGGCTGCTGCTGCTCCGGCAGCCGCCGGGGCGTGGCTGGAGCCTCCCGGCGGGCCTGCTGCAGCGGCGCGAACCCCCGGTGGTCGGCGCGGCCCGGGAGCTCGGCGAGGAGAGCGGTCTGTGGCTACCCCCCGAACGCCTCAGCCCCGCGGTGCCCAACGCGGTGGTGCACGCCAAGGGTTGGGTCGACATGGTGTTCGAGGCCCGGGTGTCGGCGTCCACGACCACCTTGAAGGTCGACGGAGCTGAGGTCTTCGAGGCGGCCTGGCACCGACTGGACGCGTTGCCGCCGCTGACCACCCCCACCGCCCGCCTGCTCGCCTACTACGGCATGGGCCCGCTCGCCGTCGCCGCCGGTGACTGACTCGCCGTCGGTGACTGACTCGCCGTCGGTGACTGACTCGCCGTCGCCGCCGATGACTGAGCAGCCCAGGCCCCCAGCCCCCGGACCCCAGCCCCACGGGCCCCAGCCGGTGACCGCACCGCTCTGCGCGGTCATCCTGGCCGCCGGGGAGGGTCGGCGGTTGCGCCCGCTCACCGACCTGCGGCCCAAGGCCCTGTGCCCGGTGGGCAACGTGGCCCTGCTCGACCACGCCCTGCACCGGGTGGCCGGGCTGGGATTGGGCGGCCCGCACCGGGTGGCTGTCAACGCCAGCTACCTCGGCGAGCAGGTGGTCGCCCACGTGGGCGGGCGAGCCCGGTTGTCGGTGGAACCGGACGGTCCGCGCGGCACCGGCGGCGGTGTGGCCGCCCTGCGAGACTGGATCGCCGGCCGTGGGGTCCTGGTCGGCAACGCCGACGCGTACCTGTCGACCCCGGGCGCGGCCCCGGGCGACGACATCGCGGCGCTGCTGGCCGGCTGGGACGGCGAGCGGGTACGCATCCTCGGCCGCCCCGCCGGTCCCGGCGAACGCCACGAGTTCGGGACCTTCCGGTTCGCCGGCTTCTCCCTGCTCCCGTGGCGGTACGTGGCCGCGTTGCCGGCCGGGCCCGGTGAGTTGGTGCACAGTGTCTGGCGCCCCGCCGAGGCCGCCGGAGCCCTCGACGTGGTGCCGTACGCCGGCACCTACCTGGACACCGGCACGCCCGCCGACTACCTGGCCGCGAACCTGCACGCCGCTGCCCGCGCCGGCACCGGCACCGGCGACGGCGACGGCGACGGCGACGGGGACGGGGACGGGGACGGGGACGGCAACCTGATCCACCCGGATGCCGTGGTGACCGGCGGTTGCCGCGCGGCGGTGGTCGGTGCGGGGGCGGTGGTCGACGGCTGGGCGCACCGCGCGGTGGTGTGGCCGGGCGGCCGCGTCGCCGCGGGCGAGCGTCTGGCCGACGCGATCCGGGTCGGCGATGACCTGACCGTCGCGGCCGGCTCACCGCTAGCATGAGCGGGGTCCGCAGACCGTTCGGCAGACCAGGAGCCCGCTGGTGATCACCGCGATCGTCCTCATTGACTGTGCCACCGACTCCATCCCCGAGGTTGCCGAGGCGCTGGCCGCGTTGCGCGGGGTGAGTGAGGTCTACTCCACCGCCGGGCACGTCGATCTGGTCGCCATCGTGCGGGTGCCCGAGTTCGACCAGATCGCCGAGGTGATCGCCGGCCAGATCTCCAAGACCCCCGGGGTGCTCAACACCGAGTCGCACATCGCGTTCCGGGCGTACTCCCGGCACGACCTGGAGCAGGCCTTCGCGATCGGTCTCGCCGACGCCGACTGACCGACGCCAGCCAGCAAACGGCCCAACGAGCAAACGGCCCAACCAACAAACGGCCCAACCAACAAACGGCCCAACCAACAGACGGCCCAGCCACGACGGCGAGAGCCTGCCGGCAGCGGTGCGCCGGCAGGCTCTCGTTGTCAGTGACCTCGCGGCCTACTGCTGACCGCTACTGATCTCCTCGCGCTCCGGGCGGGGTGACACCGGCGGCATGCCGGGCGACACCGGCGCCTCGGCCGGGCGCTCGATCGGGAAGAAGAACCCCTTGATGGCCGGGCCGAGCGCACCGAGCCGATTCATCTTTTTCGGCACCACCCAGCCGGCGTAGTCGAGCCCGTGCGGGTGGCCATGCTCGTCGACCGGGCCGAGCGGCTGGTGCACCTCGATGAAGCGGCCGTCGGGCAGGCGCCGGATGATCCCGGTCTCCACGCCGTGCTCCAGCACCTCCCGGTCGTGCTGCTGGAGCCCGAGGCAGATCCGGAAGGCCAGGTAGTAGGCCGCCGGTGGGACGATCAGGAGTGCGATCCGACCACCCCAGGTCATCGCGTTCAGGTCGATCCAGAACTTCTGGGAGATGACGTCGTTGCCGCCGGAGAGCGTCAGCACGAGGTAGAACGCCACGGCCATGGCACCGATGGCGGTGCGGTGCGGTACGTCGCGGGGGCGCTGCAGGATGTGGTGCGCCGCCTTGTCCTTGGTGAACCGCGCCTCGATGAACGGATAGAACAGCGGCAACATGGTCAGGATGCCGGGCAGCACGACGGTCGGCCAGAACAGCGGCGGGATGACGTAGCCGTCGCCGATCGGGATGTTGATCTCCCAAGCCGGCATCAGGCGGGTCGAGCCGTCGAGGAACATGACGTACCAGTCGGGCTGGCTGGCCGCCGAGACGACCGCCGCCTCGTAGGGGCCGAAGAACCAGATCGGGTTGATCTGGAACAGCCCGCCGAGCAGGGCCACCACCCCGAACACGATCATGAAGAAGCCGCCCTGCTTCAACGCGTAGCGCGGGAACATCCGCTCGCCGACCACGTTGGAGTTGGTCCGGCCGGGGCCGGGCCACTGGGTGTGCTTCTGCTTGAACACCAGGGCGAGGTGAGCGGTGATCAGCCCGAGCAGGATGCCCGGCACCAGGAGCACGTGGGCGATGTAGAACCGGGCGATGATGATCTCGCCGGGGAACTCGCCGCCGAAGATCGACGTGGTGACCCAGGTGCCGACCACGGGGATGCTCATCATGATCGCCGAGGCGATCCGCAGGCCGGTGCCGGACAGACCGTCGTCCGGGATCGAGTAGCCGGCGAAGCCCTCGATGAAGCCGAGCCAGAACAGCAGCAGACCGATGATCCAGTTCGCCTCGCGCGGCTTGCGGAAGGCTCCGGTGAAGAACACCCGCATCATGTGCACGACGATCGCCGCCATGAACAGCAACGCCGCCCAGTGGTGCATCTGGCGCATGATCAGGCCGCCGCGCACGTCGAACGAGATGTCCAGGGTCGAGGCGTACGCCGCCGACATCGGCTGCCCGCGCAGCGGCACGTAGCTGCCCTCGTAGACGACCTCGCGCATCGATGGGTCGAAGAACAGGGTCAGGAACGTCCCGGTCAGCAGCAGGATGATGAACGAGAAGAGCGCGATCTCACCGAGCAGGAACGACCAGTGGTCCGGGAAGACCTTGTTCAGCAGGCCCCGCAGCGGCGTGGCGACCTGGAACCGGTCGTCGAGCTGCTTGGCGGTGGCGCCCGGTAGGGCTCCGACATCTACCCGTCGGCGTTTCATGGCCGCTCCCAGAAGTCTGGCCCGACCGGTTCCCGATAGTCAGACGCGGCCACGAAGTAGCCCTCGCTGTCCAGCGTGATGGGCAGCTGCGGCAGCTTGCGGCTGGCAGGCCCGAAGATCGGACGGGCGTTGTCGGTGATGAGGAACTGGGACTGGTGACAAGGGCAGAGCAGTCGGTTCGTCTGCTGTTCGTACAGGCTCGGCGGGCAGCCGGCGTGGGTGCAGACCTTGGAGTACGCGATGTAGTCGCCCCACATCGCGCCCTCGTTCAGGGTGCCGCCGTTGGCCTCCCTCGCCAGCTGGGCGTCACTGCCGCGCAGGTGGAACAGCAGGGTCGGCGAGTCGGCGTACCGGTTGGACGCCCCGTGCGGGATGCCCGGGAAGACGGTGATCTGGCCGCCGACGCTGACCTCGTCGGGGCGGACCGGAGTGCCGTCCTCGCGGGTCAGGCGCACCGGCTTGCCACCGTTGTGCGACGGGTTGAACCCGGTGGTGTAGAGGAACTTCTCGTCGGTGTGCGGGTCCTTGATGAGGCCGCCGATCAGCGGGGCCGCGGCCACCGCGCCCAGCGGCAGCATGCCCAGCGCGATGGCGCCCTTGAGCAGCGGCCGGCGCTGGATGCCCAGCTCCTCCACGGTGTAGACCATGGTCTGGCCGGTGATCTGTCGGTCCTCGTCGGTGGACATCGCCTCGTGCCGGTCCTGCACCGAGATCTCCCGGGGCAGCAGCTTCTTACCCCAGGTCAGGATGGCGAAGCCGAGGGCCAGCAGGGCGATGCCCATGGTCACCCCGAGCAGGGGTGTGTAGAGCCGCTGGAGGGTGGCGTTGAGGTCGTACTGCCAGGGCCACCAGATGTAGATGACCAGGAACGCCAGCGACGCCAGCCCGGTCAGCAGGAAGAACAGCGCGATGACCCGTTCGATGCGCTTCTCGGCCTTGGTGCCGCGCACCGGGAACTGCTGCTCGTACTGGACGATCTCGATGTCGTCGCGGCGGGCGCCCTCGCGCACGATCTCGAACCGGGACAGCCGCGGGTCGCTGAGGTCCACCGGCTCCCGCCCGGTCTCGTGGGCGTCGTCCCGGATCACCGTAGTCATGCCACCACCTCGTTACACCGGGCGTCGCACCGCGCGCCGACGTTACGGCCCGCGCTCACGACTTGCCCGCAATCCAAAGACTAGCGAATACCAGGGCGGTAACGCCCACCAGGAAGATGGCCAGCCCCTCGGTGACCGGGCCGTACCGCCCCAGGTTGAAGCCGCCGGGGTCGTTGTTCGCCTTCAGCGCGTGGTTGATGTACGCGATGATCTCGCGCTTCTCCTCCGGGGAGAGCTGGTTGTCACCGAACACCGGCATGTTCTGCGGGCCGGACAGCATGGCCGCGTAGATCTGCTTGTCGTTGGCCCGCAGCGGGCTCGGCGCCCACTTGCCCGACGACAGCGCGCCACCGGCCCCGCCGAAGGCGTGGCAGGAGGTGCAGTTGATCCGGAACAGCTCGCCGCCGCGGGACAGCGACTCGGGGTTCTTCGCCACGTCCGAGCTGAGGCTGCCCTCGGGCACCTCGGGGCCGCCGCCGAGTTCCTGGATGTACTGGCCGAGTTGGCGGGTCTGCACGTCGTCGAACTGCACGGGCTTGCGCTCCGCCTGCGCCTCCTGGCGACCCATCGGCATCCGGCCCGAGGAGACCTGGAAATACACCGAGGCCGACCCGACACCGATCAGGCTGGGCCCGCGCCCCTCGACGCCCTGGGCGTTGCGCCCATGGCAGGAGATGCAGGTGTTGTCGAACAACGCCTTACCGCGCTGCCCGGCGTCGGACAGCTGCGGGGTGTCCTCCGCCTGCGACCCCGGGGCGAAGGCGGTGAAGACGCCGCCGGCCAGGGCCAGGGCGGCGATCATCCGGGCCGCCGCGCCGAGGCGGCGCCGCAGCCGGCTGGGCGGCGCGGTACGGCCGCGCCGCGAACGCGGGCCGGCGGGCCGGTCGGCGGGGGTGTCAGAAGTCATTGCCTGGTCCTTAGGGGTGCTGAACCTTCATGCTCATGGACGGTGCGGCGGCGCTGGATGTGACGGCACACGGGTCACTGAAGCCAATAGATCATGGCGAACAGTGCGATCCAGACCACGTCGACGAAGTGCCAGTAGTACGACACGACGATGGCCGACGTGGCCTGCGCCGGGGTGAACCGGCCCATGGTGGTACGGATCATGAAGATGATGAAGGCCACCAGACCACCGGTCACGTGCAGCCCGTGGAAGCCGGTCGTCAGGTAGAACATCGAGCCGTACCCGTCGGCGTTGATCTTGACGCCGTGACCGACCAGGGTGATGTACTCGTTGACCTGGCCCAGCACGAAGATCAAACCCATCACGAAGGTGATCGTGAACCAGCGCCGCAGCGAGTGCACGTCCCCCTTCTCCGCGGCGAAGACGCCGAGCTGGCAGGTGACCGAGGACAGCACCAGGATCACCGTGAACGTCGTCGCGTACGGGATGTTCAGGACCTCGGTGTGCTTCTCCCACTGGCTGTAGTCAGCCGCGCGGATGGAGAAGTACATCGCGAAGAGTGCCGCGAAGAACATCAGTTCGCTGGAGAGCCACACGATCGTCCCGACGCTGACCATGTTGGGGCGGGTCAACGAGTGGATCCGGCTCTTGTCAATGGCTGGGGCCGCTGTCACGCCGTCATTATTGCCCCGCGATCAGCGATGCATGACGCCGGGGGGCCATCAGTTCTCCGGCACCGCCCGGCGGCCGACATGCCCGGGCCACTGGCCTAGCCTCGAAACCGTGCACCTCGTCGATCCGACCCAGGCCACCGCCGCGACAACGCCACCGCCGCAGGCCCCGGCGGACGCCGTCGTCAGCGCCGCGGCGGCCAACCCGCCACCGTTCACCCCGGCCCGGGTGTTCACCGAGGCCGGCCTGGACAGTTGGCTGGCGGTGACCCTGGTGGTCGCCGCCGCCCTCTACCTGTACGGCGTGCACCGGCTACGCGCCCGGGGGGACCACTGGCCACGGGTGCGCAGCGTGCTGTTCCTGGGCCCCGGGCTGGGTTCGATCGCGGCCGTCACGGTCAGTGGGATCCACGCGTACGACACCACCCTGCTCTCGGTACACATGGTGCAGCACATGGTGCTCTCGATGATCGCGCCGATCTTCCTCGCCCTGGGCGCCCCGGTGACCCTGGCCCTGCGGACCCTGCCCGCGACACCGCGGCGGCGACTGGTGGCGGTGCTGCACAGCCGGGTGGCCCGGGTCCTGACCTTCCCGCTGGTGGCCTACGCCCTGTTCATCGCCAACCCGTTCCTGCTGTACTTCACCGACCTCTACCGGCTCACCCTGGGCAACGCGCTGGCCCACGAGTGGGTGCACGCGCACTTCATCCTCACCGGCTGCCTGTTCTTCTGGCCGCTGCTCGGCCTGGATCCGCTGCCGAACCGCTGGCCGTACCCCGGTCGTGCCCTGCTGATGCTGCTGTCCGTGCCGTTCCACACGGTGTTGGGCTTGACGATCATGCAGAGCCGGACGCTGCTCGGCGGTGACTGGTACCCCTCCCTGGCGCTGGGCTGGGCGGAGCCCTTCGCCGACCAGCAGGTCGCCGGGGGGATCCTCTGGGCCGGCGGTGAAGTGGTCAGTGTCACCATGATCGCCGTGCTGGTCCGGCAGTGGATCCAGCATCAGGATCGCGAGTCGCGCCGCGTCGACCGGGCGCTGGACCGCGCTGAGGCCCAGGCCGCGGCCGGGGCAGCGGCCCCGCCGACGCTCGGGTCGGCAGCCGCGCCGACAGCCCGCGAGAGCCCGTCCACGGACGGCTTGTGATCTTCACCGCATCGCCGCGCGGACGGGCCGCCGGCCGCTGCGGCGGCGCCGGTCGGCGGTCGCCGCACGGTGCGGCGGCCGGGGCACGGCCCGATCCCGGGCGACCGGTACCATCAGCGGGCAGCTACGAGCGTGGGAGCCGTGCGACACGATGAGCGACGCCAAGACGCCACAGGGCGCGACGAACACCGTCCTGCTCTACAGCGACGACCCCAAGGTCCGTGACCAGATGCGGCTGGCCATCGGCCCCCGCCCGGCGCTCGACCTGACGGTCGAATTCGTCGACGCCAGCACCTGGGAAGAGGTCCGCCAGCTCCTCGACGACTACGAGATCGACCTGATGGT
>DASVVF010001084.1:0-6772 GCA_036386695.1 Catenuloplanes sp.
CCACCTGCAACAACCCGGTGTTGAACAGGTCCCTGGACGAGTGGGGATCCATTCGCGGTTCCGCCCCGGTCCGGGAGGCTGTCGCCGACCACCAGTCCGCGCGCTACGCGTACGTGCAGCCGAACAACACGGTGCTGGATCCCTCGTTCTACCTTCCGCAACAACCGGTCCAGCCGGACGAACGGTGGACGTTCGGCTACGACACGGCCGCGACGCGGGCGGGGCGGGCCCGGGTCGAGGTGGACTGGTACTCCACGCCCGCTGGCGACAACTCCGGCTACCTCGGGCACGCCAACGGTTCCTGGACCTCGTTGCCCGGCGGCGCCGGTTGGACGCGGGTCGCCGCGGACTTCACCGCCCCGCCGAACGCTGTCCGGGCCAATGTGCTCACCGACCACGAGTACACCGCGACCGGCGCGCTCCTGCGGGCGACCGCCTGTGACTACCGGATCGGCCCGGCCGGTTCGGCGTCGGCCACGCCGTCCGCGCCGACCCCACCAACGCCGACGGAACCGACCCCGACGGCGCCGACGCCGACGGAACCGGGACCAACGGGCCCGGCGCCGACCACGCCGGCGCCGCCGCAGGGCTCCACCGAGGCCGCCGTCAAGTTCGGCTGGGGGGCTCCGCAGCCGATATCCGACGAGTTCAGCCAGCCTGGCCCGGTCGATCCGCGGAAGTGGGAGGTGCCAGACGGCAACGAGGGCGGCACGGCCGGCTGTTGGCCCGGGCACCAGGGCAACGGTCGCCGGTGTGCCAAGAACAACTCGGTCGCGAACGGCATCCTGACCCTGACCGGAGAGGCCAACGGTGACACCGGGTGGCTGGAGCAGAAGCTCGACCGCCGGTACGGCCGGTGGGAAATCCGTTCCCGCTCCCGTAACACCGGCACCTCCGGCGGGCTGTACCACGTGCTGCACCTGATCTGGCCGACGTCCAACAACAGGTTCGTCGACGGTGAGTACGACTGGGTGGAGTACTCCAACCCCGACGGGCAGTGCCTGGCGGCGTTCCTGCACTACCCGAAGAGCCCGAACGACGACAAGGTGCACCGGGAGCACTGCCCGGTCGACATGACCCAGTGGCACAACTACGCCTTCGAATGGACCCCGAAGGCCCTGGTCGGTTACGTCGACGGCGTCGAGTGGTTCCGGTTGACCGGCGGCGCGGGTCCCGGTGGTCGGGCGGATATCCAGGCGATGCCGTCGGGACACCTCACCATTCAGCTCGACAACTTCACCGGTGACGGCGGCCTGCGCCCGGCGGTGTTCGAGGTGGACTGGGTCCGCGTCTACCCCTGATCGACACCCGGCGGGAGTCGTGCGTACCCGAGGGCCGGCTGTGGCGACGGTCGCCTGTCCGCAGGCCGCAGGTGGACCCCTAACAAGATGCGGTTACACCACGACCTTGACACTCCACTCGGCCACCGTGGCGGGCGACGGCCGCTTTGACCATGTCGTGCGCGGGGCGGGAGAGGCTCAGGAATCTGCTGGAGGAGAACGTCATGGCGAACATGCCGCTGCGGGACAGGTCCGCGAGCGACGACTCGGTGAGCAGGGTCTTGACGTCGCGTTCGTACGTGGCGGGCGGCATGTGGCTGTTGCCGTACGACACCATGACCGGGCCGTATTGACCGAGCGCCTGCACCATCTGACGGACCGGCCCGATGTTGTCCTCTGGCTGCCACACGATGGCACTCTGGAAGTCCGACGCCTGCAGCGCGTCCGCCAGGGCCACGAACATCGATCGGCCCCCGCCGATCGCTGGGATGTCGTGGTTGGCCTGCCAGCCCTGCCACCCGATCGCCACCCGGGCGTTCGGCGCCTCCTGGTGGAACATCTCCCGGATCTCGAAATACCGGTCCCTGAGCGCGCGCAGGTAGTTGTTCGTCCCGGGGTCCGGGTTGAAGGAGCTGTCGGTGCACCCGTAGACGTTCACGCCGTGGAAGACCGTGACGTACAGCGGCGGATCCTCCGCCCGGCCCGCGAAGACCTGTGCCAGCTCCCTGGCGTGCTGCAGGAACTCCGGTGACAGCAGGTAGGCGCGACCGCACCCCGGCCCGTACTTGGTGTCGATCGCCCGTTCCTTGCCGTCGTCCCAGTTCGCCAGCACCAGGTGCATGGTGTAGCCCTGTTGGTAGGCGCGCGGCACCAGGTCGGAGCGCCAACCGCGCAGCTGTTCCAGGTCCTTGGGGGCGTGGAACCAGGTGGTCAGCATGAAGGTGGGCGTCTCGCGGACCAGCTCGGAGGTCTGCGCGGCGTTGGCCTGACCGCCCATCCCGAACAGCAGCTTGGTGCCGCGCGCGGCCGGCACGAGGGGAACGGGGCGCTTGGGTGGGACGCCGGGACCGACAACCGACGGACCGACCGCCGCGGCCATCCCACCGGCACCCCGCACGGCCGTCGGCGTCCGCGCCGGCGACATGACGTTGGACGCCACCGCGATCGCCGTCCCGGCGGCCAGAACGGCGACGCCGAGCACGGCGAGCAGGCGCCGCGTCCTGGTGTTTCGCGGTATCCACCGGCCGGCAGCCGGCGGCCGCTGGGCGGGCGGGGAAACCGGAGGCACTGCGTCGGGTAGCGCGGTCGGCGTCCGCCCGTCGGGCACGGTGGCCGGGACCGGCTCAGCGGGGACCGGCTCGGCGGGGACCTCGTCGGACAGCAGACGGTGGTGCAACTGCTGCAGCTCGGCTCCCGGTTCGACTCCCAGCTCCTCGACGAGGACCCGGCGGGCGTCCTGGTAGGCCGCCAACGCCTCCGCGCGGCGGCCGGCCGCGTGCAGGGCCTCCATCAGGTGCTTCCAGGTCGGCTCGCGCAACGGGTCGACCGTGGCCAGTCTACGGAGGATGGTAATGGCCTCGCCGGGCCGGCCGGCAGCCGTCAGGGCCACCGCCAGGCTGTCCTTGGCCGTCCAGCGCAGCTCGTTGAGCCGCGCCGTCGCGGAGTCGGCGTCGCGGGCCTGGACGGACTCATACGCCTCCCCTCGCCACAGTGCCAACGCATCGGTCAGCCTGCTCACCGCGACGGTCGGGTCGCCCCGTTCCAGGGCCGCGAGTCCCTCGCCGACCAGGTCCTCGAAGACGATGGCGTCCATCTCGGTGCGGGCGACCCTGATGCGGTAGGCGCCCGGACGGCGTTCGATCCGCGTGGTGCCGCCCTCGACGGATGCCAGGAGTTGACGCAGCTGACTCACGTACGTCTTGATGTTGCCGGCCGCCGACGCCGGCGGACCGTCCGGCCACAGCTCCTCGATCAGCGAGTCCACCGCAACCCACGCGTTGGCGTGCAGAAGGAGAAGGGACAACAGTCGTCGTGGTTTGCCCGCGGAAACGTGGACGGCGGACTCGGAACCGTCCACCTCGATCGGGCCGAGCACACGGAACAGCACTGGACTTCTCCCCGACCTGATCACCGATGCCATGCCATGCGTCGGGCAATGCGTGAACGGACGCCATCGAACGTACCAACCTCGCCTTCACCCCACGACCCTGCCAGGCAGGGTCCCCTGCGGTGCGCCTCACCATATCGTCCACATGGGGATCGTCGCTGCGGCCAGCATCCCGCGACCCTCCGGGCCGGGTCGCCCGAGGAGGCCCGGGACCCGCCGGCAGTGCCACGTCGATCAGGTTTAGTCGCTGGTCACGAGCGCAACGTCGGGCTTGCGGCTTTCGGGCGCCGGCCACGAATCGGGGCTCACCGGATCATCAACGATGGGAACGCAGGACCGCCGCGAAGCGCCGTCCCGGCGTCGGGTCCACCCCGAAGCGCTCGGCGTAGCGTTCGTGAACGTCCTCCCACGACCCGTGGGCCTCCTCTTCGGAGAGGTGCCCGCCGGCGAGATGGGGCTCGAGCCGCGAGAGGTAGCTTTCCCAGCCGGCCGCGTGCTGCGCCGCCAGCGTGCCGTCGCGGATCACGTGGGTGAAGACCAAGCGGCAGCCGTCTGGGTGCGTGGCCAGGTCGAAGCTGTACAGTTCGCCGGCGAAGGTCCAAGCCAGGCGATGGGGCGGATCGACCTCAGTCACCTCGCCGGTCATGCCGGCCGCTTCGAAGATCTCACCCGTCGCCGGCGTCCAGTCGGCGGCCGCGGGAAACCAGCGCTCCAGCTCCGCCGGCACGCTGACCGCCCGCCACACGCGCTCGACCGAGTGGCGGAGCACGCGTTCGAAGCGCAGCGCCGGGCGGCCGTCGATCGTTTCCATGGTTCCGTCGGTCATGGGTTCTCCTCCAGGTGTGTTTCGAGGGCGTCGAGGCGCCTCGACCAGAACGCCCGGGAGGGCTCCAGCCACTGGTCGACCTCGGCGAGCGGTTCCGGGCGCAGCGCGTACAGCCGTCGCTTGCCATCCGCGCGCACCACGACGAGCCCGGCCTCGCGCAACACCCTGAGGTGCTTGGACACGCCAGGCTGACTGAGCTCAAGACGCTTCACCAGCTCTCCGGCGGGCTTCTCGCCATAACGCAGCAGATCGAGAATCTGCCTGCGGTGCGGCTCGGCGAGGGCGGCGTAGGCGCTCATCCGCTCATATTACCACTTGGTTATACGATGCCCCAGCGCAGGGCCGAGCCACGCGGAGCAGGCGCTCGGCAGGTCCCCCTTCCCGACAGCCCCGGCCCCGGCCTGCCGGCCGCGTAGCGCTACCCGGCATTGCTGACCCCCCAGGTCACGCTCCGCGGCGTGGACCCCGATCGGGCGGCGGGATCTCGATGACCCGGCAGGCCGGCACCTGGCGGTTCACGACCGCTCGGTCCACCTGCGGCACAGCAAGGGCCTCGCCCAACTCGCGACGCTGCTGGCCAATCCGGGACGCGAGATCGCCGCGGTGGAACTCGCCGGCGGCGTGGTGTGCGGCCAACGGACGCCGGTGCTCGACGAGGCCACGAAGCGTGCCTACCGCCGCCGGCTGGCCGACCTCGACCTGGCGTTGGACCACGCCGCCCGATGCGGTGACGCCGGCGCCGATGCCCGGGTCAGCCGCGAACGCGACGCCGTGGTCGCGCAACTCAAGGCCGGTGCCGGCCTCGGCGGACGTACCCGCGCCTTCACCGACGACGCCGAACGGGCCCGCGTCAACGTGACCCGGACCCTGCGCCAGGCGGTCGACCAGATCCTCGCGGCCGACGCGGAGGCCGGCCTGCTGCTGCGCGCGGCGGCGCGCACCGGCAACCGCTGCGTGTACAACCCCCGGACAACGCGGATCCCCACCGCATGACTGATCGATCGCCTGCTGACGTACGACAGTGCGGCGAGGGCGGGTACGACATCCGGGGCCCCTGTCAGCGACGGGCTGACCATCAGGACCCCGCGCTCCTCCCGACCCGGCGCCCCTGGGAATGACAGTGAGCTACTTCGATGGCCGCCCGACGTCGCATTCGCACCGTCGTCACCCATCTGACCCGGCAGCGATGTCATCGTCGCCCGTGTCGTAGCGGCGGACGACGAAGCGGATTTCGGGGTACGGGCCGCCCTCCGTGCTCAGGGTCGCCGTCACGAGGACGTCACCTTCCTCCCGCGAGTACGTCAGCGAGAACTGAACCTGCTCGTCCTCGCCGAACACAACGTCCTTACCAGTGTGGAATCGATCGATCAGCCCACGAACAGCCTCGACCTCCTCGCCGGTGAGAGTCGTCTCGGCCCGGGCGATAAACGGGTGGGCCGTGACCTCGAACAGCGCATCCTGCCAACTGCTCATGCTCAGGTCTGCGACCTGTCGCCCGTAGGGCGGCCACAGCGTGATCCGGAAGCGACTATGGCCATCGTGGAGGTCGAGCAGCGGTAATCCTGGATCATCCGGCATTCGAGGACCCTAACGTCTCACCAGCCGGCGGTGCGGACGGCAGTGCCGCGAATTCGCTGCCCGGACGGGTCGCCTCGGCCCGTCGATCCTGAATGTCGAAAACCGACCACTGTGGCCGGGCCAGGGCTGGAACGCTGAAAATCAAAGCCTTTCGGCCCGACCACGCCTCTGGTACGCTCGCCCAGGTCCTCAATCGATCAACGCAGACCGATCGAGTGATATTTGGTCCTGGCGCACTCACGAGGGGAATTGCGCATGCTCAGATCTGCTCGCGTATCGCGACGGATGCTGCTTTCCGCAGTCGTCGTCACCATGGTTATGACATTTGCACCAGGAAATGTCGCGCACGCTGACGACGTCTACCAGTACAAGGTTCTGCCGGGAAGTGCGGCGTGGGCCACATTGAAGACCCACCAGCAGATGGTGGACGCTGTCAAGATCCCGGCGGAGACCATCCGCGGGATGAGCACCGGCCAGCTCGCGGACGCGGTGCTGGACTACCCACTGCTCCCGGACGCCCTGGCGTTCAACGACGTGCAAGAGGGCATCGAAACAGTCGCCGGCCGATTCGAAGGGCTGCGGGAACTACTTCGCCGGCCCGACGCCGGGGCCGTGCTGCTCGACCGGTATCGCGACCTCGAGATCCGGACCAACGCGGCGGCGAGCCTACGCCAGGCCGGTGACCACACGCTGGAGGTCTGGAAGGTCGAGACGCTGCTGGCCCAGCCGCAGGTGCTGGCCTCGCTGCCGGCCGGCCAGGTGACCGAGCTGCTGCGGCTCGGCCTGGAGAAGTACCAGGCCAAGCAGGCGAATGCGACAGTCTACGGGCAGGCCGGGCTGGAGCCGACCGCCGTCGTGCTCGGTCGCGCCCTGGCGATCCGCGAGGGCTGGAACTGGCGGGAGTCGAGCCTCCTGCGCACCGCCGCCGAGTCCACCGGCACCGGCACCGCCGCCACCGTCCAGGCGGTCCGCGAGCACTTG
>DASVVF010001085.1:0-3894 GCA_036386695.1 Catenuloplanes sp.
GGCCGTTCGCGGAGCTGGCGGTGGGGTTGCTGCTCGGCCGGGTGGAACGGCGGGCCGCCTGGCTGCTGGTCGGTTTCCCGCCGGCCGCCGCGATGGCCATCGGCACCGCCACCGCCGCGTATCTCGACGGGATGTGGGGGCGCCCCGCCGGCCGGGCCGCCACCGCCGACGCCCGGACCGGGTACCCCGGGGGGCGGTCGGGGCGGGTCCCCGGCCCGGGCGTCGCGGTAGCCGGCTCGTTCGCCCGGCGCGACCCGGTGCCCAGGTGACCACCGTCGGCGCCGACCAGCTCGGCGAACGGCTGACCCGTGCCCTCCGGCGCCGGTTGCGGCGCAGCGGCGCGGCCCGGCGCCGACGCGCGGTGCTGCTGGAGGTCACCGGGGCGGTGCTGTGGTGCCTCGGCGGCTTCGCGTTGCTCATCGACCCCGCCCGCCACGGCGAGGCGCGGCTGACCGGGGTCCTGCTGCGGCTCTTCGGGGCGCACGGCGGCATCAGCAGCGCACCGGGGGAGGCCGCCTTCCTGGTCGTCGGCCCGAACGGCCAGCCGGTGCTCGCCGAGCTGACCGCCGGCAGTTCCGTGCTGACCGGCCTGCTGGTGCTGTCCGCCCTGGGCCTGGTGGTGCTGCGGGAACGCGTCCAGGCGGTACCCGGGTTCCTGGTGGCCGCCGGGTTCATGGTGGCCGCCAACCAGGCGCGGCTGATCGTCGCGCTGCTGGCCGGCCACCACCTGAACCCAAACGCGCTGGTCTTCCTCGATGGCCGGGTCGGCGCACTGGTCACCTTCGCCTACACGCTGATCGGGCTGATCATCATGATCCACGTCACCATGCACGACGCCGAACGGGCCGAGCAGGACGCCAAGGGCCAGCACACCGCGGCCCGCCCCGACGGCTGGGCCAGCCCCGGGCTCGGGTACCGGGTGCCCGGGCGCAGCCGACCACGCCGACGGCGGGTCCGGATCGCCGCCTTCCTGCACCGGATCGCGCCGTGGCGGTTGTCCGACCGGATGGCCCAGAGCCGGGAGCGCAACCGGGTCGACTACCGCGTCGGCCACCTGGACGCCGCCGGGCGGGCCGCCGCCGTCCAGGAGCTGGTCGCCCGCGGCCTGGCCGTGCACACCGCCACCCTGATCGCGGTGGCCAGCCACGAAACCGACCCGGTGGTGCTCGACGCGCTGGCCGAAGCGGTCGCCGCCCGGCAGTGGGAGCCGGTTTCCCACCGCCAGGTCGCCGCCCTGCGCCTGTGGGCCCGGGCCTGGCTGATGCGGGCGCCCGCCGCACCGGCCGAACAACAACCCACCGCCCGGCTGGTCGCGGTCACCGGAGCCGGCGGACCGGCCGGGGTCGCCGTGATCCGGGCGCTGCGGGCCGCCGGTGACAGCGTCCTCGCCCTGGACGCCAGCCCGGACGCCGCCGGACTGCGACTGGGTACCGCCGCCGCCGTGCTGCCCCGTGCCGACGCCGACGACTACGCCGCGGTGCTGCTGCGGACCGTGATCGGGCACCGACCGGTGGCGCTGATCTGCACGCTCGCCGAGGAGTACGCCGCGGTGGCCACCATCGCCGACGAGTTGACCGCCGCGGGCTGCCGGACCTGGCTTCCGCCGGCCAGCGCCACCGAGACCTGCCTGGACAAGGTGGCGTTCGCGACGGCGCTGACGGCGGCCGGCGTACCGCACCCGTTGACCACGACCACCGAGCAGGCCGCCGCGCTGACGCCCGGCCCGTGGGTGGTCAAGCCCGCGCGGGGCCGGGGCAGCGGCCACGTCCGGTTCGCGGCCACCCCGGAAGAACTGGCCCTGGCCTTCGCCGCCGGGCCCGACGCCATCGCCCAGACCCGGCTCACCGGGCGCGAGTTCACCGCCGACGCGCTGGTCGACCGGGACGGCACCCTGGTGACCTGCGTGCCGCGCTGGCGGGACGAGACCACAGCGGGGACGTCGGTACGCGGTCGCACGTTCGACTCGACCGTGGTGACCCAGACGGTCGCGGCGGCACTGGGCGCGGTGGGGTTGACCGGCCCGGCGAACGTGCGGGGCTTCGTCGCCGACCCGTGGCCGCTGGTCGCGGACCCGGAAGCGCGGGTGGGGGTCGGCATCGTCGAGGTCAACCCCCGCTTCTCCGGCGGATTGCCGCTCACCCTCGCCGCCGGCGCCGACGTGGTCGGGACCTACCTGACCGGCATCCTGGCCCCGACCGCGCCGCTGCCCCGGCTGACCTTCCGCGCCGACGTGCGGATGGCCCGGCATTTCGCCGAGGTGTACAGCGCCGCCGACGGCACCCCGGTAGCCGACCCGCTGCTCATCGGCGGCGCCCGGTGAATCCGGCCGCCACGGCGGTGCGCACGTCGCCGGGCTGACCCCGTCGGGCGTGCTCCCCCCGCAACCCAGTGGCAACCGGTTGTGACCGGAACCCGTACCCGGGGTCGTCGAAGGTTTCCCTTGTCAGCCGGTACGACCCGCCCGTGCGGGGCCACCGACACAAGGGGGAACACAGCATGAGCACTGCCACGAGCACCACCACCGAGGTCACCGCGCTCAACAGCACCGAGCAGGAGAGCCTCATCCGCACCACCATGCCGCTGGTCGGCCACCTCGTGCGCGACATGCTCAGCCGCGTCCCCGCCCACGTCAACCGGGACGACCTCACCTCCGCCGGCTACGCCGCCCTGGTGACGGCGGCCCGCGGCTTCGACCCCAGCCGGGGCATCCCGTTCGGCCGCTTCGCCACCACCCGCATCCGCGGCGCCCTGCTCGACGAGCTGCGCGGCCTGGACTGGGCCAGCCGCTCCGTGCGTCACCGCGCCCGCCAGACCGACACCGGCCGTCAGCACCTCACCGCCGTGCTGGGTCGCACCCCGACCAGCGCCGAGTTGGCCGAGCACCTGGGGACCACGACCGCCGAGTTGGCCGGCGTCGAGGACGACGTCCAGCGCGCCGTCGTGCTCAGTCTGCAGGGCTTCACCACCAGCACCGCCGAGGACATGGTCACCGACCACACCCACGGCCCCGAGGACCTGCTGCTGCACCGGGAGCGGATCGGCTATCTGCACAACGCCATCGAGGCGCTGCCGGAGCGGCTGCGCACCGTCATCACGGCGTACTTCCTGCAGGAACGCCCGATGGCCGAGATCGCCGCGGAGCTCGGCGTCACCGAGTCGCGCATCTCCCAGCTGCGGGCCGAGGCCCTCACCCTGCTCAAGGACGGCCTGAACACCCACCTCGACCCGGAGCACCTGGCCGGCTCGGAGAAGAACCCGGACGGCTGCGTCGCCCGCCGCCGCGCCACCTACTACGCCCACATCGCCAGCCAGGGCACCCTGCACACCCGCCTGGCCATCACCACCCCGGACGGCCTCACCGCCGCCGCCTGACCGGCCCACCCCACCACAGCCGGTCCGCCGGCACCCCGCCGCGGCGTCCGGCGGTCCTCACCCGCCGGTGACCGACCGGCCGGGGTGCAGCGCGAACGCCTCCGCCAGCGGTGCCGGGACCGGCCGGGAGAAGTAGTAACCCTGCCCGAGCGGGCAGCCGAACTCCACCAGCAGGTCCCGCTGGGCCTCGGTCTCGATGCCCTCGGCGATGACGTCGATGCCGAGGTTGTGCCCCATCAGCACCATGGTCCGGACGAACTCGCCGCTGCGCCGGTCGGCGCCGAGCCGCGACACGAACGACCGATCGATCTTGAGGGCGTCGATCGGCAACCGGTGCAGCGCCTCCAACGAGGAGTAGCCGGTGCCGAAATCGTCGATGTGCAGCCGGCAGCCGAGCCGGTGCAACGCTTCCAGCAACCGCAGCGCCCGGTCGACGTCGCGCATGATGACGCCCTCGGTGATCTCCAGGGCGAGGCGGTGTGCGGGAACCCCGGTCGCGCGCAGCACCTCGGCGACGTCATC
>DASVVF010001086.1:0-1511 GCA_036386695.1 Catenuloplanes sp.
GCTCGGGCGGTTCCGGCGCCGGGTGGTCCGGCGCTGGGTGAGTCCGGTTTTGGGTGGTCCTGCGCTGGGTGGTCCGGCGTTGGGGGGGTCAGTGGTGCATGAGCGTGCTCAGCGCGTCCCAGCCCTGCGCGGCGTCGACGCGTTCGTCCAGGCCCTGACGCAGGAACGTCTGAATCTGCGGCCACATGGCGTTGGCCCGGTCGGCGTCGGGGTTGCTGCCGGGCACGTACGCGCCGATCTCGACCAGTTCCCGCACGTCGCGGTGGGCGGCCAGCAGCCGGCGCAGCGCGGTGGCGTCGGCCCGTTGCCCCGGCGTGGTGACCCGGTTCGCCACCCGCGAGATCGACTCCAGCGGCTCGATGCTGGGGAAATGGCCGGCGGTGGCCAGCTTGCGGTCCAGCACGATGTGCCCGTCGAGGATCGAGCGGGCGGCGTCGGCGATCGGCTCGTTGTGGTCGTCGCCCTCCACCAGCACGGTGTACAGGCCGGTGATGCTGCCGCGCGCTCCCGGCCCGGCCCGCTCCAGCAGCGAGGCCAGCATGGCGAACACCGACGGGGGGTAGCCGCGGGTGGCGGGTGGTTCGCCGACCGACAGTCCCACCTCGCGCTGGGCCATCGCCGCGCGGGTGACGCTGTCCATCATCATCAGCACGTCGGCGCCGGTGTCGCGGAACCACTCGGCGATCCGGGTGGCCACCACCGGGGCCTTCAGCCGGACCAGCGGCGGCTGGTCGGAGGTGGCGATGACCACCACCGAGCGGGCCAGCCCCTCCGGTCCGAGGTCGTGCTCGATGAACTCGCGGACCTCGCGGCCCCGCTCACCGACCAGGGCGATCACGTTCAGCTCGGCGGAAGTGCCCCGGGTGATCATGGACATCAGGGTGCTCTTGCCGACTCCCGAGCCCGCGAAGATGCCGATCCGCTGGCCTCGTCCGCAGGGCACCAGGGTGTCGAGGGTGCGTACCCCGAGCGACATCGGCGCGTCGACCAGCTGGCGCTCCAGGGCCGACGGCGGTGCGGCTTCCACCCCGACCAACTCGCCGTGCAGCGGCGGGCCGCCGTCCATCGGGCGGCCCAGCCCGTCCAGGATCCGGCCGCGAAGCTGCTCGCCCACGGTGATCCGCAACGGGCCACCGGTGTTGACCACCGGGCTGCCGGTGCCGATTCCGGCGATCTGGCCCAGCGGCAGGCAACTGAGCCGGTCGCCGTCCAGGGCGGCCACCTCCGCCAGGATCAGGTCCGCACCGGCACCGATCCGCAGCAGGTCGCCCACCCGGGCGCCGATGCCGCTGACGGTGACCCGCAGGCCCACCGCCCCGGTGACCTGACCGCACACCTGTGGGCCGGTCGTCGACAGGGCCAACTCCAGGCGGCTGCGCAGCGGACTGGTCACAGGTGCAGAACCTCCCGGGCTCGGCTCAACGCGGCGCCGATGCTGGCGTCCACCGTGGTGGCGCCGATCTCGGCCATCGCGTCCCCCGGCCGCAGGCCCGGATCGGGCCGCAGGATCA
>DASVVF010001087.1:0-4415 GCA_036386695.1 Catenuloplanes sp.
GACGACGACGCGCCGGCCGTGCTGCCGGACCAGAGCACCGACGACACCGACCACGGGTGGGGCGAGAATTCGTGGTCGAACGACGACCGGCTGCTCGCCGACCGCCCGCCGCACTGGTGACGTCGGCCGGCCCGCACAGGCGGAGCCGGCTTTCACGGGCGGATCAGGGCGGCGAAGCGGGTCCGCCCGTCCGCGCCGACGGTCCGTTCGGCCTGCTCTCTGGTCAACGCCAGGTAGACGGCGCCGCCGGGCACGCCCTCCGGATCGGCGGCCACGCCCAGCACCAACGCGTCGGCGGCGACGGTGCCCGGTCGACCGTTGGCCGGGATGGCGAGCAGGTCCACCCGGTCGCCCGGGCGGACCACCGCCAGTGTGGCGGGTTCGATCAGCCGCACCGGTACGCCCACGCTGCCGGCCGGTACCGGTAACCGGTCGCCCGGCCCGGTGCCGGACCGGCGGGCATCGGCTTCCCCTACGCCGGCGGGCGTGGGCGGCCCACCGGTGTCCGGCGGCGCGCTGCCGGCCCCGGGCGGTGCCTGCGGCCGCGACGACGCGACCGGCGCCGCGCCGGGCGGGTCGTCGCGCGCGTAGAACAACCAGGCGGCGGTGAGGAGCAGTGCGATGGTCAGCGCGGCCCGGGCCAGCGCGGCGCCGTGCGGGGGCCGCCAGCGCACCGGGTCGAGTCGCGGCTCCCGGTCCGCCGGCTGTCTGGATACCGCCATCGCCCGCTCCCAGCCGCCGTGGCGCGCGCGGCCCCGGCGGCTTGCAGACTAGGCCGGCCGGCGGTCGACCCGCCGGCTCAGCGGGCCGGCCTGTGGATAACCCGGAATGGCCTGTGGATAACCCCGGTCGGGGGGCGGAGCGGCTAGTTTCCGGCGCCAGACTTGCCGCCGCTGCTCGACCCACCGCCGCTGGAGCTGCTGCCGCTACCGCTGCCCCCGCCGCTGGAGTTTCCGCTGGTCGCGCCGGCTTTGCCGGTGCCCCCGGAAGAGGCGCCGGCCGGTGCGCCGGACTTGGCGGCTCCGTTCGAGCCCTCCCCGCCCGCCTTCGCCGGGCTGTCCGAGGATCCGTTCTTGTCGGCGCTCTTGTCCTTGGCTCCGTCGGCCGTGGCGCCCTTGGCCCCCTCGCCGGAGCCGTTGCCGGCGCGCGAGTCGGTGCGGTAGAACCCGGAGCCCTTGAAGACGATGCCGACCGAGTTGAACAGCTTGCGCAGGCGGCCCTGGCAGGTGGGGCAGTCGCTCAACGGCGCGTCGGAGAAGGACTGCACCGCCTCGAGCTGGTGACCGCACTCGGTGCAGGCGTACTGGTACGTGGGCACTGGCCCCTCCGGATCTTGCTGGTCTCATTGGCACTCGGCGTGTCCGAGTGCCAATGTTGCGGCATCCGGGGGGCGTTCGTCCAGCGAAGGTGTGGCGGACGACACCGCCGGAGTCACGGGAGCGGCAGTACCGTCAGCCCGCCGCCGGGCGTGATGACGGAGCGTACCGGGCGGTCATGGGCCTCGGCCGGCAGCTGATCGAGCAGCTCTCCGTCGTGCAGCAGGGCAACGGTCAACACGCCGCTGAGGCGGGCCAGCACCCGGTCGTACGATCCGCCGCCGCGCCCCAGGCGCACTCCCCGGTGGTCGACGGCCAGCGCCGGAACCACCACCAGGTCCGCGCCGGTGACCGCGGTGCGCCCCAAGCGGACGCCGACCGGTTCGCGGACCCCTCGCTGACCGGCGGTCAACGACGCGGGGCCCTCGTACGCGGCCCAGTCGACGTCGAGGTCCGGCCGGAGGACGGGAAGCAGCAACCGTCCCCGGGGCCCGACGGCCGCCCGGATCACATCGGCCAGATCGGCGCCGCCCGGTTCCCGCCCGACCGGTACATAGCCGGCGACGCACGACGGCCGGTACCGACCGAGCAGGTCGAGCAGGACCTCCTGCACCCGGGCCGCGGCCGCCGCGCAGGACGGTGGCGCCAGGGCGCGGCGGGCGGCCAGGAGAGCGGCCCGGGCCGCGGGCTTGTCCCCGACAGCGATTGCTCCCGCTTCATCCGAAAAATCCGGCACGCAACACTCCTGCCGCAACTGAGGCAAAGGGTCCACCCTGTGTCAGCATCGCACCCTGGGGCCCTGTTCGGGGAGGACGAGTGACGCTACGCGGCCGATTGACGACCGCCTTCCTGGCGGCCGTGCTCGGCCCGGTGCTGCTGGGCGCCTTCTTCGTGGGCGGAACCGTGACCGCCGTCAGCCGGGACCGTTCCCTGGACCGGCTCGATGTCGCCGCCACCACGGTACGCACATCGGTTGGCTCCCTGTGCCGGCAGTTGCAGTCCGCCGCCGACACCATCGCGGTGCTGTCGGCCACCGACCGGCGCGCGGCCGCTGACCAGATTGTCGCACGTGATCTGGCCTCGGCCGTCCACGTCGCGGACGCCGACGGCAGATCGGTGTTCACCACCGCGGGTCCGCTGACCGAACCGTGGACCGACTGCGCCGGGCCGGATTCCGCCCCCCCGACCGCCGGGCGGCCGGTCCCCGGCGGGCCGCTGCGGGCCATCGCCGCCCGGGTGGAGCTGCGGGACACGGGCGGCGCGGGGCTGGGCAGCGTGCAGGTGGCCCGGGCCCTGGACGCCATCCTGATCGAGCGGCTGGCCGCCGCCACCGGCGTGGCCGTCACGCTGCTCGGCGGGGTCGGTCCGACGATCGTGCACAGCACCGAGTCCGGACCGGCCCGCCGGGAGGTCGCCACCCTCGCCGCCGCGCTGGGCACCGGGGAGACGGCCGCGACCCCGCACGGGCGGTACGTGCGCCGGGTCGGCCCGGTGCCCGGCCAGCCGCTGTCGCTGGCCGTCTCCGCGCCGGGCGGTGATCCCCGCGGGCTCTACGTCGTCCTGGTCGGTGGGGTGCTGCTCGTCGGGCTGTTCGTGGTCCTCGCGGCCGGGTGGCTGGCCCGATCGACCACCCGCCCGCTCGCTGAGCTGGCCCGGGCCGCCGGCCGGGTCGCCGATGGCGACCTCGACGCCCGCGTCCCGATCCGGCGACAGGACGAGATCGGCCGGCTGGCCGGCACCTTCAACCGGATGACCCGGGAACTGCAGGCGTACGTGCAGGCGCTCACCGCCAGCCGCGACCAGCTGCGCAACCACCTGGAGATCCTCGGTGACACCCTGTCCAGCACCCACGACCTGCACCGCATCCTGCAGGTGATCCTGCAGACGGCGCTGGCCGCGACCGGCGCCCGGGCCGGGCTGGTCCTGCTGGCCGACCCGGCCACCGGCACGCTGGTCGGGCAGTGCGCTGAGGGGCTGACCGGTCGGTGGCCGTCCCCGACCGCCGACCACAACGAGGTGGGGGCGCTGCGGCTGGCACCGGGCGAGGGCGTGCTCGGAGCCGTCGGCGCGCAGGGGGAGCCGCGCCGCGGGCGGGTCGCGCCGGACGGTCGGCCGCTGTCGGCCGGCGAGCCGCGCTGCCGTACCTTCGTCGCCGTCCCGATCTGCGCGCCGGCACCGCCCACCGGGGACCTGCCCGGCGCCGGGATCACCCCGAGGCAGGCCGGGGTCCTACGGCCGACCCCCGCCGCCGGCCTGCCCCTGCCGGTGGTCACCCTCGGTGTGCTGGCTCTCTACGACCGGCTCGGCCGCGACGACTTCGACGACCTCGACTTGGGTACGCTGCGCACCTTCGCCGGGCACGCCGGGGTGGCACTGAACAACGTGCGGATCCACGAGGAGGCCCAGCGGCTGTCGCTGACCGACCCGCTGACCGGCCTGTGGAACTACCGCTACCTCAGGGAGTCCATCCGCCGCGAGGTGGAACGCGCCAACCGGTTCGGGCGGATGCTCACCGTGCTGGTGCTGGACCTCGACCGGTTCAAGGAGGTCAACGACAGCTACGGCCACGCGGCCGGTGACGACGTGCTGATCGAGTTCGCCCGTCGGGTCCGCGCCGAGGTGCGCGAGGTCGACCTGGCGTTCCGGCAGGGCGGCGAGGAGTTCGTGGTGCTGCTGCCGGAGACCGACGCCCGGGGCGGGGTGATCGTCGCCGAGCGGCTCGGTGCGGCCGTCCGGGACCGGCCCGTCACCATCGACCCGCACCGGGTCGACGGGGTGACCGGCACGGTGGTGCGCAGCGTCCAGATCACCGTCTCCATCGGCATCGGTGTGTATCCCGACCACGCGGGTACTGCCCAACAGGTGCTGGCGGCGGCGGACGACGCGCTCTACGCGGCCAAGGCGGCCGGACGTGATACCTACCGGGTTGCGGTTTCGGATGCCCCACCCCGTGGGCAGGAACTAGCGGTGGCCGCCGGTGCGGTCACCCCCGACGACGGGCTGCCCAGAGCGGGCGGCCCCAGCGGCGCGCCGGGTGGGCCGCAGCCGCCACGGCAGAGCCGCTCCCGATAGTCTCGCGGCATGTCGGAGCACACCCTG
>DASVVF010001088.1:0-4417 GCA_036386695.1 Catenuloplanes sp.
TACCGTCACGCCGGCCGGTCCGGCGCCCGGTCCGCCGGCGGGGTCGATGTCGAGCACGGTCACGTCGTCGGTGATCACCGGGTGGCCGCGCTGGGCCAGCACGCAGACGGTGGTGGACTTGCCGACCCCACTGGGCCCGGCGATCGCGACGAGTTGCCCGCCCAGCCGCACCGTCGAGGCATGCAGGGCGAACCGCCGCCGCTGCACCAGCACCAGCGCCGCCACGGTGCCGTTCAGCCAGCCCTCCAGGACCGCCGCCGGGACGCCGTCGACCGGGTCGACCACGACCACACAGCCGTCGAGGACGTGGAACCGGCCCACGCCGTCGACCCGCAGCAGCGCCTCCCGCTCGCTGGCCTGCAGCCACGGGACGTCGATGACGGCCCCCGCCACGGACCCGGGCACCTCGCCGACCACGACGCGGGCACCGAAAAGGTCCTTGAAGCGGGAAGGCGCCAGTTGACCGTTCATCGTCACATCTTATGGCGAACCGGTACTTTCTCGTCAGGAGGTCGCAGAAGTGGGCACCATGGTTGAACAATTTCCGCGGCTCGTGCGCGGCTGGGCGCGTGGCACCCTCACCGACGCCCCCGGCGTCCGACTGAGGCTGGTCGGCCTGGCCGCCCTCGGCCTCCTCCAGGGGCTCCTCGAGACGGCGATCATCGTGCAGGTCACCGCCATCGCGTTCGCGGCCACCGGCGGGCGGCGGGTGCACGGTCTGCCGCTGATCGGCGACCTGGGATGGTCGCCGGCCGCCCTGGTGGGCGCGGTCGCGGCGACAACCGCCGTCACGGCCGGCGTGCGCTGGTCCTCCGAACGCCTCATCGCCACCGTGTCGACCGACGCGATCGTGCGGGTCCGGACCCGGTTGCTCGACGCTTACTGCCGGGCCAGCTATCTGGAACAGGCCGCCCAGCGGGCCGGGACGCTGCAGGAACTGTTCACCTCCAGCGCGCTGGTGGTCGGCCAGAGCACCCTGACCGCGTCGGCCGCCCTCGTCGCCACCGCCCAACTGCTGGTGCTCGCCGGCGCCGCCGTGTCGATCAGCCCCCTGGCCGCGGTCGGCGTCCTGGTGGTCGGGGCCCTCGGGGTGGTGGTCGCCCACCCCTTCCGGACCCGGACCAGGCAGATCGCCAAAGCGGCCGCCGGTGCCAACAGCGAGCTCGCCGCCCTCGTCGCCGAGACCACCCAGCTCGGCCGCGACCTGCGGGTCAACGGTGTGCACCAGCGGGTCGCCGAGCGCGCCCGCCGGCCCGTGCGCGACGCGGCACAGCTGGTCAGCCGGGTCCGCCTGGAATCCCGCCTGGTGCCGGCCACCACCCGGGACCTCACCATCGTCTGCGTCGCCGCCGGCCTCGGCCTGCTCAGCCAGTTCTCGGCCGTCACGGTCGGCGCGCTCGGGGCGACGGCACTGCTCCTCGTCCGCGCCATCGGGTACGGCCAGCAGGTGTCGACGGCCGTCCAGTCCATGGCCGACCGGCGCGTCAACGTGGACCTGCTGGCCGCCACGCTGGCCCGCTTCGAGCAGGCCGCCCCGCCCTCCGGCGGCGCCCGGCTGCGCCACGTCGGCACCGTACGGTTCGACGACGTCACCTTCACCTACCCGGACGCCGACCGCCCGGTGCTGCACCGGATCGCGTTCTCCCTGCGGCCGGGCGAGGTCGTCGGCGTGGTCGGGGCCAGCGGCGCGGGCAAGTCCACCCTGCTGCACCTGCTGCTCGGACTCATCCGACCCAGCGGCGGAATGATCACCGCCGGGGATCTCGACCTCGCCGGGGTGGACCTGGACGACTGGCTGCGCCGCATCGCGTACGTCGCGCAGGAGCCGCGCCTGCTCACCGGCACCGTCGCCGAGAACATCCGGTTCCTGCGCGACGGGATCGACGACGCGGCCGTCGAGCGGGCGGCCCGCGACGCGGCGCTGACACCGGACCTGGCGCTCTGGCCGGCGGGACTCGACCACCCGGTCGGACCACTCGGCGCGGCCGTGTCGGGCGGGCAGCGCCAGCGCATCGCGCTGGCCCGGGCCCTGGCCGGCGCACCGGAGCTGCTCATCCTGGACGAACCGACCAGCGCGCTGGACGCCGCCAGCGAAGCGGCGGTACTCGCCACCATCGCCGCGGCGCCGGCCACGACGACCGTGGTGCTGGTCGCCCACCGGCCGTCCAGCGTGCGCAGCTGCGACCGGGTGATCAGGGTCCAGGACGGCCGGGTGGTCAGCGTCGACCCGGTCCCACCGCCGGGTGATGGACATCGGCATCCCGCCACGAAGCACCGCGGGTCGTGTCAGTCTGTCGCCGTGCTCACCGAATCCTCGATCATCGTCCGCAGCGCCGAGCCGCTGACCGCCGCCGTCGACGACGAGATCGTCATGCTCAGCCCGGAGCAGGGGGCGTACTTCGGGCTCAACCCGAGCGGTTCCCGGGTGTGGGAGCTGATCGGCGAAGCTCGCTCGGTCGGCGGCGTCTGCGCGGCGTTGACCGCGGAGTTCGACGTCGACGACCACACCTGTCGCACCGAGGTGCTCGAGTTCCTCCACGGGCTGCAGGAGGCCCGGCTCATCGAGGTCCGCGCGTGATCACGGTACGCCACGGGTTGCCGGCGATCGAGGCCACCGCCCTGGTGGTGCTGGCGCAGCTGGCCACCAAGCTGCTCGGATCACCGCGGCTGATGCGGGTACTGGGACGCACCCGGGCGCCGCGCCGGACCCCACCACCGCACCAGCCGGAGACGTACCGGCGCGCGCGCCGGGTCGGCCGTACCGTCGAACGGGTTTCCGACCGGCTGCCCTGGCATCCCGTCTGCCTACCGCAGGCGTTGGCGACCCGGACCATGCTGCGCCGCCGCGGTATCGCCTGCGAGATGCACCTGGGCATCTCCTCCACCGCGCCGCTGGCCGCCCACGCCTGGGTGACCGCCGGGGGCCGGGTGGTGCAGGGCGGGCCCGTCGACCACGTCACGCCGCTGGCAACCCTGCGATGACCGGTACCGCCACCCGCGTCGCCGCCGACCCGGACGTCATGGCGGTCACCGACGGGCCGGTACCCGAGCGGCTCGACGGCGGCACCCACAGCGGACCGCTGGACAGCGCCGCACCCGGACGCTACCTGCTGCGCTTCCCGGGCGTCGGACGGTTCCTCGTCCAGGGCACCGTCGGCGGCGGTGCCCTGGTCACCGTCGAACGGTCGCCCGCGGCCACCGACACCGACGTGACCTGGTTGCTCGCCGGTCCGGTCCGGCAGGTGTGCTGGCTGCTGCGGGGGCGGTTCGCGCTACGCGGCTGCGGCATCGTCGTCGACGGACGGGCGGTAGCCCTCACCGGCCTGGCCGCCAGCGGCAAATCGACCGTCGCCGCCGCACTGGCGCGCCGAGGGCACGGCCTGCTGGCCGACGGCGCCCTGCCGATCGGGTTGGACCCGGGGCCGGCCGCCGGACCCGCCGACGGCCACGTCCAACTCTGGCCGGACATGGCCGGTCGGCTCGGCTTCGACGGGCAGGACGGGGAACCCGTCCGGGCCGGACTGGCGAAACGGCGGCACCGGTTCGGCACCGCCCTGGCGGCGCCGCTCGCCGCGATCGTGGTGCTGCAGCGCGGCGCCGGCGTAGACCCCCTCGTGACCCAGCCCGCCACCGGCTGGGATGCCGCCGGAGCACTGGTGGCCCACACCGCCATGCAGCCGGTGATCGGAGCGCTCGGCTGCGCCCCGCGACATTTCCAGTGGTGTACCCGGCTGGCCGTCGAGGCGCGCGTCGTACACCTGCGGTTCGACCGGCACCACGGCGACCCGCACGCCGTCGCCGACGCCGTCGAGCGCCTCTCGGCGCGGGGACCATGAGGTCCGCCGCCACCGTGCCGCCGGCGGGTCCGTTCACCGTCTGGTTGGCGTCCTACCCCAAGTCGGGCAACACCTGGGCCCGGGCCGTCATGCGGTCGCTGTGCGAACCCCCGCGCGGATCCCGCCCCGGCGGTCCGCCGGTGGACATCAACGCGCTGGAGGGCGGTCCCATCGCCAGCTGCCGGTACGCTCTCGACGCCCGGCTGGGGTTCGCCTCCAGCGACCTGCTGCCCGACGAGATCGACGCGCTGCGGCCGGCCTGTGACGCCGCCCTGGACCGGGAGCTGACCGGGGTGTGGTTCCGCAAGGTCCACGACGGGCTGTTCACCGGCCCCGGCGCCACCCCGATCGTGCCGCCGGCGGCCACCCGCGCCGTGGCCTATCTGGTCCGTGACCCACGCGACGTCGCGGTCTCCTTCGCGCATTTCAGCGCCCGCCCGCCGAGCTGGGCCGTCGAGCAGATGGCCAACCCCGACGCCACCCTGGTCGGGCAGGCACACCGGCTGCACGGTCAGGTCCGGCAGCGGTTGGGCACCTGGAGCGACCACGTCGCCGGTTGGACCGGGCACGACCTGTTCCCG
>DASVVF010001089.1:0-6487 GCA_036386695.1 Catenuloplanes sp.
CGCGCCGATCGCGCCGGCGGTGCTGGCGCCGACGATCGGGAGCAGCATGGCGGCGAACGCCTGGATGATGAACACGCCGGCAGTGACCGTGGTGGTGCGGTAGCGGCGTTGCAGGCCGGTGGTGAGCAGTCGTCCGGCCACGGACAGGACGCCGAGCAGCCCGGCGATGCTGGCGGCGAAGGCAGGCGGGTGTCCCCATGAGATCAGCGCGGCGACGAGGTGCACGGTGAGCGCCGTGATGGCAGCGGTGTGCGCGGTGAATCCCAGGGCCAGCATCCAAAAGGTCCGGTCCGCGAGCGCAGTCCGGACCGCACCAGGAGCAGATCCTGAGTGCGAGGACCGATCGGGTGCCTGGTGTCCGGGCCTGCGCACTGCCAGGGCGTGCAGTGCAATGGTGACCGCCTGGATGGCAGCGAGGACGAGCAGGGCGCTTCGCCAGCCGTGGGCGGCGACGAGCCAGCCGGTCAGGGGTAGGAAGATGGTGCTGGAGAGCCCGGCGACGACGGTCAGCGCAAGAAGCGCGTTCGGGCGTTGCTGTGTGGTGGTGATGGCGATGACGACGGCGAACGCGGCTTCGTAGAGGCTCGCGGCGCTGGCGGCGCCGATGCCGATCTGCACGAGGTAGAGCTGCCACCCGGTGGTGACCTGTGACCAGGCGATCAGGAGCAACACGCCGGCGGCGGAGCCGGCGGTCATCAGGAGCCGGCCGCCGTGCCGGTCGAGGAATCTGCCGACCGGGATGGCGAGGGCGGCTCCGGTGAGCACGCTGGCGGTGTACGCCCCGGTGACGGCGGTGGTGCTGGTGTGCAGGTCGGCGGCCAGCGGTGCGAGGAGCACGGCGAAGGCGTAGTAGAGGGTGCCGTAACCGATGGTCTGGCTGATCGCGAGTGCCGCCAGGAGGCCGGTGTTGCGGGTGGGTTGGTGCCCGCCGGTGCAATCACCGGCGGGCACCGCGGCCTGGGCGGTCCGGGATGTCACGCGCAGCAGGCGCCGCCGGCTGCCGGCGCGAGGCTGATCAGTCCGGTGACGCTGGGCAGGGCGCCGGGCTGTTCGCTGAGGGCGGCGATCTGCAGAGCGGTCTCGGGGTCAAGCCCGATCTGTTCGGCTGCGGTGCGTACGGCGTCGCCGGTGCTGGCCGATGTGGGGAGCAGCGCCATCGTCGCGGCGGCGAGCTTGCCGGGCACGTCGGGGGCGAGGTGGAAGCGGGCGGCGATGTCGCGGGCGGCGGCCTCGGCGCCGAGGTTGGAGCTGCACACCCCGGTCTCGGGCAGGTCGAGTTGGACGTCGTCGGCGGCGTCGAAGTCCCCGGCCAGCGCGGCGGCGATGGAGCGGACCTGTTCGTAGCCGGTCGCCATGAGGAACGTCGGCGCCCGCCCGTAGGACTTCATCCCCACGGCGTAGTAGTTCGGCTCGGGGTGGCCCAACTCGTTGTGGCCGTGCGGCGGCACGGTGCCGCAGGAGTGCTCGTTCGGGTCGATCAGGTCAGCGAGGGTGCGGGTGCTGCCCAGGATCGGGTCAAGATCCAGTCGCAATTCGGTGGCGATGCTGTGGTCCGGGCGGAACCCGGTGGCCGACACGACCCGGTCCGCGGTGACGGTACGCCCGTCGGCGGCGACCAGCTCGACGGCATCGCCGGTACGGCGCACGGTGTGCACGCCGAACCCTTCGATCAGGGTGACCTTGCCGGTCTCGACCAGGGCGCGCAAGCCGCTGCCGAGGGCGCCGCGGGCTGGCAGTTCGTCGGCGTCCTCACCGCCGAAGGCGCGTTGTGCGGACCCGCCGCGGACCGCCCAGGTGATCCGGGTGCCGGGTGCGGTTTCGGCCAGTCGTGCCAGGTCCAGCAGGGTGTTCGCCGCGGAGTGTCCGGAGCCCACGACGACGGTGTGCCGGCCGGCATGGGCGTCGCGGTCGGCTCCGAGGACGTCGGGCAGGGCGTGCTCGATCAGGTCCGCAACGTCGGGTTCCCCGTGCGCGGGCAGGCCGTTCACGCCCAGCGGGTTGGGGCTGCGCCAGGTGCCGGAGGCGTCGATGACCGCACTGGCGGTGACCTCCGTGCCGTCGGCGAGGCGCACCACGAACGGCAGGTCCGCGCGCCCCGCGCTGCGGATCCGGTCGACGCCCACCCGGCTCATCGCCACAACACACACGCCGAAGCGCAGGTGCGGTGCGATGGCGGGCAGCTTGGCCAGGGGTTGCAGGTAGTCCTCGGCGAGTTGGGCACCGGTGGGCAGGGCCTCGTCGTCGGGGGCGGCCCACCCGGCGGCGTCCAGCAGGCGCCGGGCGGCGGAGTCGATGTTGTACCGCCACGGGCTGAACAAGGCGACGTGGCCCCACTGCCGCACCGACGCGGCCACCTCGATGCCCGCTTCCAGGATCAGGAACGGCAGGCTCCGTTCGTGCAGGTGCGCGGCGGCGGCCAGGCCGACGGGCCCGGCGCCGATCACGACGACGGGCAGTTCGTGCGGCTGGCCCGCGGCAGGCTGGGTCTGCTGGACCGGTGCCGGCGTGATCTGCACAGTGCTGGTGATGGCGCTGGCGGTGCTGGCCGGTGCGCAGCAGCCGCCCGCGTCGGCCTGCGGGGTGGGTGCGCAGCAGTCGGCGCCGCCGGCGACGGCGTCCGCTTTCGCGGCCGGGGCGCAGCAGGCGTCCGCCTGGGCGGCGGCTTCGGTGGTGCCGCAGCACGGGTCTGGGCCGGTGGCCGGCGCGGTGGCCGGTGCGGTGGCGTCGCTACTCATGGCGTGGAACTCCCTCGGGTCAATGAGCGAACGTGTATGAGCGGGCGGCAAGGTCAGCGCGGGAAACCGGCCATGAGGGCACGGTCACGGGCCCGGTCGTAGTGCGCCGAGGCGCGGCACACGGAGGTGCACACCTGGGAGCAGGAGTCGCAGAACGACACGGCCTGCAGGGTGGCGGTACGGCGTCGGCGCAGGAAGCTGAGCATCACGATTCCCTTGGTTAGGCGTCCATCAAATCAGCAGGCCCTACTGTTGCACTCTGATTCGACAAGTGTCAACCTAGACGCATGCCGAAACAACCTGTGACCGTGGAGCTGACCGGGCTCGCCAGCGGGACCTGCTGCGCACCGCTGGCCGGCGGGCGCATCCCGGCTGACACCGCGGCGGCGCTGGCCCCGGCGTTCAAGGCCCTCGGCGATCCGGTGCGGTTGCAGCTGATGTCGATGATCGCCTCCGCCCGGGACGGGGAGATCTGCGTCTGCGACCTCACGCCGGCGTTCGCGCTGTCCGGCCCAACGATCTCTCATCACCTGCGGACTCTGCGCGAGGCGGGTCTGGTCAGCGCGGACCGCCGCGGCACCTGGGTGTACTACCGCGCCGACCCGCGGGTGCTCCGGCTGCTCGGCACCCTGCTCGGCGCGGGTGTCGCCCCGGTCGCCTGATCCGACGCCGGCGGCGGCGCGCAGATGACCATCGGGTGAACAGCCGCCCGACGCCTTGCCTGCGAACCTCACCTCAGTCAGCATTGAGTCAATGAAAACTGAGCCGTTGACGTTGCAGGAGCGGGCGCGGGTCCACGCCGCGCTCGGCGACCCGGCGCGCCTGGCGATCGTCGACGCGCTGTGCCTCGGTGACGCCTCACCCGGAGAGATCGCCCGAGATCTCACCTTGCCGACGAACCTCGTGGCGCACCACGTGAAGGTTCTCGCCGAGGCCGGTCTGCTAGAGCGGACTCGGTCGGAGGCCGACCGGCGGCGCACCTACCTGCGGCTGCGGCCCGACACCCTCGCTCTACTCACGCCGCCGCGGCTGCCGGACGCCGCCCGGGTGGTGTTCGTCTGCACCCACAACTCGGCCCGCTCGCAACTCGCCGCCGCGCTGTGGACGCAGCGCACCGCCCGGCCCGCCGCCTCAGCCGGCACCCACCCCGCCGCGCGGGTGCACCCCCGCGCCGTCAAGGTCGCGCACCGCCACGGGCTACGGCTGAACCCGGCCGGCACCGCCCACGTCACCGACGTGATCACCGACCAGGACCTCGTCATCGCGGTCTGCGACAACGCCCACGAAGACCTCACCGGCACCCGACGGCCGCGACTGCACTGGTCGGTGCCCGACCCGGTGGGCGCCGACACCGACGCGGCATTCGAAGCCGCCTACACCGAGATCGCCGGGCGCATCGACCGCCTCGCCCCCACCCTCACCGGAGACCCGTCATGACCGACACCACCGCCCATTGGCGGCAAGACCTGTCCATCGACCAAACCCTGGCCCTGAAAACGGCGGCGACCCGGCTGGGCCGCGAGTTCGACGGCACCTACGGCGAACAGACCATCGAGCGGTTCCTGCACTCCAGCTACGACCAGTTCGCCACCGCCGGCAGCGTCCCGCACTTCCTGCCCCTGCTCGCCGAACGCTTCGCAAGGCAACGCCTGCAAGCCCTCGCCCGGGTCGAGGGACACCAGCGCGACGGCAAACCGGTCGTGTTGTTCCTGTGCACCCACAACGCCGGCCGCTCCCAGATGGCGCTCGGGTTCTTCACCCACCTCGCCGGCGACCGGGCAGTGGCGTGGTCCGGCGGCTCCGAACCCGGTACCGAGGTCAACCCTTCGGCCATCGCGGCGATGCGGGAGCGGGGCATCGACATCTCCGGCGAGTACCCGAAACCCTGGACCGACGAGGTCGTCCGCGCCGCCGACGTGGTGATCACCATGGGCTGCGGCGACGCGTGCCCGGTGTTTCCCGGCACCCGGTACGAGAACTGGGACCTCGACGACCCGGCCGACATGGGCGTCGACGACGTGCGCCCGATCCGCGACGACCTGGAACGCCGCGTCCGCCACCTCCTCGACTCGCTGCAGGTGCCCGCCGCCTGAAGCACAGGCAGTATGTGCGCACACTCGCTGACCCGCCGCGGGCCTCATCCGCTGACCCTGCCTGGAGAACCTGAGCTCATGAACACTGTTGCGACGTGGCGGCGCCTGCTCGCCGAAGGCGTCGGCACCGCACTGTTGGTCACCGCCGTCGTCGGCTCCGGCATCATGGCCACCACCCTGTCGCCGAACGACGTCGGCCTGCAGTTGCTGCAGAACTCGATCGCGACCGCGTTCGCCCTCGGCGCGTTGATCCTGACGTTCGGGCCGGTCTCCGGGGCGCATTTCAACCCGGTCGTCTCGGCGGCCGACTGGTTCCTTGGCCGCCGCACCCGTACCGGCCTGACCGCCGCCCAGCTCGGCGGCTACGTCCTGGCCCAGACCGTGGGCGCGATCATCGGGTCCATTCTGGCGAACCTGATGTTCGACCTCGCGGCCGTGGACATCTCCGGCAAGGACCGCACGGGCGGGCATCTGTGGCTCGGAGAGGTCGTCGCCACCACCGGTCTACTCCTGCTGATCTTCGCGCTGGCCCGCTCCGGACGGGCAGCGGTCGCACCGGCAGCGGTCGGCGCGTACATCGGCGCCGCGTACTGGTTCACGTCGTCCACCAGCTTCGCCAACCCGGCCGTCACCGTCGGGCGGGCGTTCACCGACACTTTCGCCGGCATCTCTCCCGCCTCCGTGCCGGGCTTCGTCGCCGCGCAACTCGTTGGGCTGGCCGTCGGCGTCGGGTTGCTCCTCGCCCTGTACCCGGGCGTCGGGCAGGCAGCCGACCAGGTCGTTGTCGCCGCCGACCCCACCGACTCGGACCACACGGCCCGCGACACCCCAGCCGGGCACCGCTGAGCGTGACCGGGCGTCCGTCAATGGCACCACCCGCGACCATCCCCACACCAACAGAGGAAGACATTCGATGAGCAAGCCCAGCGTCCTGTTCGTGTGCGTCCACAACGCCGGCCGCTCCCAGATGGCCGCCGGGTGGCTGCGCCACCTCGCCGGCGACACCGTCGAGGTCCGCTCCGCCGGCTCCGCCCCTGCCGAGGCCATCAACCCGGCAGCGGTGCAGGCGATGGCCGAGGTCGGCATCGACATCACCGACCAGAAGCCGAAGAAACTCGAATGGGAAACCGCGGAAAGCAGCGACGTCATCGTGACGATGGGCTGCGGCGACGCCTGCCCGACCTTCCCCGGCAAACGCTACGAGGACTGGAAACTCGACGACCCCGCCGGGCAAGGCGTCGACGCGGTCCGCCCGATCCGCGACGACATCCGCGCCCGGGTCGAGAAGCTGCTCACCGAACTCGCGCCCGCCTGAGCAGCCGCGTTGGGCACCGGCCCCGACCACAGGCGGGCGGGACGACCTGCTGCGGGGTCGTCACGTCGGTGAAGGGCGAGCGCGCCACCGCCGCCCCGGTCGCCAGGAAGCTGTGCTCGTCGTAACGGCAGCAGAACGCGCTGACCAGAGCGATCAAGGAGTACGGGGCGTTGCGCCGCACCCGTAAACCACCAGCGGCAACCGGCGGACCCGGTCAGTGATCGTCGGCATCGGGGGCTCCTACGGCGATGGTGGCGAACGGGATGGGGCAGCACGGCTGCCCGGCGCAGGCGACCAGGTCGTCGCAGCCGGCGTCCACGGCGGCGCGCAGCGTGCCCGCGATG
>DASVVF010001090.1:0-5398 GCA_036386695.1 Catenuloplanes sp.
GTGGTGCTGCGGTGGCTGCCCGGCCGCCCCGCCGCACCGCCCGCCGCGGTGCGGGGCGAACCCGTCGTCGCCGGGCAGCCGGGGCGGGGCGGCGACATCCGGGCCGGCGACCGGGTGGTGGTCCGGTGACAATCCCCGATATGACCATGGGCGTGGCCGGAGCGCGGTCGCCGGGCCGGCCGCGCAGCAGCCGGGCCGACGAGGCGATCATCGACGCCGTCCTGGACCTGCTCGCCGAGGGCAGCACCGTGGCGGCGCTGTCCATCGAGGCCGTCGCCGCCCGCGCCGGTGTCGGCAAGGCCACCATCTACCGCCGCTGGCCGGGCAAGGACGCGCTCGTCTTCGACGCCGTACGCACGCTCAAGGGTGTCCCCGCGGTGCCCGACACGGGCACCCTGCGCGGCGATCTGATCGCGCTGCTGGGTGCGGTGGGGGACAACGTCGACCCGCGGGCCGGTCGGATCATGCCGTACCTGGTGCCGGAGGTGCTGCGCAGCCCCGACCAGTACCGCCTCTACCAGGAGATCGTGGAGGCCCGCCGGGAGATCATGCGCACCGTGCTGCGCCGCGGCGCCGACCGTGGCGAGCTGCGGGCCGACGTGGACCTGGAGGTGGCCCTGCTGGTGCTCAGCGCCCCCATGCTGATCCAGCGGTTGTTGCGCTGGCAGCCGGCGTTGGCGGAGCACGGTCTGCCCGAACGGATCGTCGACGCCGTCCTGACCGGCATCGCCGCCACCGACCGACCCGGGCAGGTGCGGCGGCCGGTGGACGGCCGGGGCGATCACTGAGCGGCGCGTCGCGGCCGGGCGGCTCCGGCGGCCACGCTAGGGTGTCGAACACCCGTACGTGTGGTGGAAGGGGGAGGGCGTGCGCGTGCTCGGCATCGACCCCGGCCTGACCCGCTGCGGGGTCGGCGTGGTGGAGGGCGTGCCCGGTCGGCCCTGCACGCTGATCGCCTACCACGTGGTCTACACCGAGCCGCAGGACGACCTGGCCCTGCGGCTGCTGCGCCTCGACCGCGAACTGGGTGAACTGGTGGCGGAGCACCGCCCGCAGAGCGTCGCCGTCGAACGGGTCTTCAGCCAACACAACCTGCGCACCGTCATGGGCACCGCCCAGGCCAGCGCGGTCGCCGTGCTGGCCGGGGCCCGCGCCGGGCTGCCCGTGCAGACCTACACCCCCAGTGAGGTCAAGGCCGCCGTGACCGGGTCCGGGCAGGCCGGCAAGGCGCAGGTCACGGCCATGGTGACCCGGCTGCTGGGGCTCAGCGCCCCGCCCCGTCCGGCCGACGCCGCCGACGCCCTGGCACTGGCCATCTGCCACGTGTGGCGCGGTGGCACCCGGGCCCGGATCGCCGCCGCCGCCAGCGCCAGCGCGGCCGCCGTCCGGGCCGCCGCGCAGCGCCGGGCCGCCGCCGGCCAACGCCGGGCCGCCGTCGACCCGGTCACGCCCGCCGGTGGACCGGCCCTCGACGGCACCGCCGGGGGAGTCGCCGGGCGGGCCACCGGCAAGGAGGGAACAGGATGATCGCCAGTGTCCGGGGCCGGGTAGCGGCCGTGGCGCCCGACAGCGCCGTCATCGAGGTCGGCGGCGTGGGCCTCGCCGTCCAGTGCGCGCCCGGCACCATCGCCGGGCTGCAGGTCGGGGTGGAGGCGCGGCTGGCCACCAGCCTGGTGGTGCGGGAGGACTCCCTCACCCTGTACGGCTTCGCCGACGATGGCGAGAAGCAGCTGTTCGAGCTGTTGCAGACCGCCAGTGGCGTGGGCCCCCGGCTGGCCCAGGCCGTTCTCGCCGTGCACAGTCCCGACGTGGTCCGGCGGGCCATCGCCGGTGCGGACCTCACCACGCTGACCCGGGTGCCGGGCATCGGCCGCAAGGGCGCCGAACGGCTGGTCCTTGAGCTGCGTGACCGCATCGGCTCGGTCACCCTGGGCGCTGACGGCGCCACCGGGGTGGTCACCGGGGCCTGGCAGGAGCAGGTGCGCCAGGGGCTGATCGGGCTGGGCTGGAGCGCCGGGCAGGCCGACCAGGCGGTCGCGGCGGTCGCCGAGACCGTCGATGGTGCCGTGCCGCCGCCGGTGCCGGTCCTGCTCAAGCAGGCCATCAGGCTGTTGGGCAGGATCCGGTGACCGATCCGGAGGCGGTGGTCTCGGCGTACGCCAGCGACGCGGACGCCGATGCCGAGGCCACCGTCCGCCCCCGTCGGCTGGCTGATTTCATCGCCCAACACCGGGTCCGCGACCAGCTGGATCTGCTGCTCAAGGGCGCGATGGGCCGCGGCACCCCGCCGGACCACATCCTGTTGTCCGGGCCGCCCGGGCTGGGCAAGACCACCCTGGCGAACATCGTCGCCGTCGAGTTGGGCACCGCCCTGCGGGTGACCAGCGGTCCGGCCATCGAACGCTCCGGAGACCTGGCGGCGATCCTGACCAGCCTGAGCGAGGGCGACGTCCTGTTCATCGACGAGATCCACCGGATCGCCAAGCCGGCCGAGGAACTGCTCTACAGCGCGATGGAGGATTTCCGGGTCGACGTCGTGGTCGGCAAGGGGCCCGGGGCCACCGCGATCCCGCTGGACGTCGAACCGTTCACGCTGGTCGGCGCCACCACCCGGTCGGGACTGCTCACCGGCCCGATGCGGGACCGGTTCGGGTTCGTGGCACACCTGGACTTCTACGCCGCCAGCGATCTTGAGGTGCTGCTGCACCGTTCGGCGCGGATCCTCGGGGTGCCGATCACCGACGACGGGGCGATGGAGATCGCCGGGCGGTCGCGCGGCACCCCGCGGATCGCCAACCGGCTGCTGCGCCGGGTGCGCGACTTCGCGGAGGTGCGTGGCGACGGGGTGGTCGACCTGCGCACCGCCCAGGCGGCGCTGACCGTCTACGACGTGGATCAGTTGGGCCTCGACCGGCTGGACCGGGCGGTGTTGAGCGCCCTGGTCGACTCGTTCCGGGGCGGTCCGGTGGGCCTGTCCACGCTGGCTGTGGCCGTGGGTGAGCAGCCTGACACCGTGGAGGAGGTCTGTGAGCCGTTCCTGGTCCGGGCCGGCCTGCTGGCGCGTACGCCGCGTGGGCGGGTGGCCACCGAGGCCGGCTGGCGGCACCTGGGGCGTACTCCGCCGGTCCCGCCGGCCGGGGCGGTCACGCCGCCGGCGGATCTGTTCTCGCGCGGACCGTAGGAGCCGGCTCGCGGTCCGTAAGCTTACTGTGATCTGTGCCGCCCGCGGCATTCTCAGGCAGACCGACTAGACTCGCCGCGGTTCGAACCGGAATGTGAATGATCTGCCGCCGCCTTGCGCCCCCACGCCCGGCGGAGGCCAACTGGAAGGTCGTCAGGGTGCTCGTCACAGCAGCACAAGCAAGCGGCGGTGTCGGAAATTACACGTCGCTTCTCATGATCGCACTGCTCTTCGGCGTCATGTACTTCATGATGATCCGGCCGCAGCAGAAGCGCCGTCGCGAAGCCCAGCAGATGCAGGCGAGCCTCGGCGCCGGTGACGAGGTCATCACGATCGGCGGCCTGTATGGCACGGTGGTGTCGGTCGACGACGACACCGTGACCCTCGAGGTGGCGCCCGGCGTCGAGAACCGCTACGCGCGTCCGGCCATCGCCCGGGTGTCCAAGCAGGCGGAACGCATCGAAGAGCCGTCGGTCGTGGAGACCGGCGAGACCAAGGACTGACCGCCCCGCCCGGTGCGCCGGGTGGGCACCCGCGGCGTCGGCCGCACCCCTGGGCACCCGCCCGGGGTCGTCCGGCCCGCATTGACGATACTGAATACGTTGCCCGCCGGAGACCGCGTCGGGCGAACCATACCTGAGCCGCCGAACACCAGCGGCCGAACAGCACAGGGAGAGTCAAACCCGTGGCACCACCTCAGGGACAGATGCGCCCCGGGCGGCAGCTCGCCGTGCTGGGCCTCATCTTCGTCGTCCTCTACCTGTTCGTCTTCTTCGCCGGCGCCAAGGGCGGCCTCAAGGAGCGGCTGGAGCCGCGGCTGGGCCTCGACCTGGTCGGCGGCACCCGGGTGACCCTGGAAGCGTTGACCCCGAACGGCCAGGCTCCGCCGCCGGCGAACCTCGAGGAGGCCCGCCGCATCATTCAGAGCCGGGTCGACGCCCTCGGCGTGGCCGAGGCGGAGGTGGTGATCGAGGGCGACCGGAACATCGTCGTGTCCAAGGCCGGCCAGGGCGCCGACGCGCTCAAGGAGGTCGGCGCCGCCGCCCAGCTGCGGTTCCGCAAGGTGCTCAAGGCCACCAACGACACCGGCGGAGCGACGCCGCCGGACCCGTCGGCGTCGGCGAGCGGCGCGGCCGATCCCGGCGCCCCGGGCGCCGAGGCCGTGCCCGGCGCGCCCAAGCCCAGCGGCCAGGCCGGCGGTCAGGGTGGCGGCGCCCCGGCTCCCACGCCCAGCGGGTCGGCCAGTCCGGCCCCGTCGGCCAGCCCCAGCGCGGCCGCCGGCAGGGCATCGGCCGCCCTGACGCCCGAGCAGCGGCTCGCCGAGGCCCGCAAGAAGGTCGGCGAGCCGGCGTGGGCTGCGGCCACCGCCCTGCAGGCGCCGGCGACCGATCCCGCGCAGGCGGCGGCGTTGGCGCCGTTCGGAAAGTTGTCCCCGCAGGAGGTCGCGGCGCTGCCGCCGGCCATCCAGTTCAACGTGCCGTCGATCACCTGCGAGCAGCTCGACAACCGGGTCCCCGGCTCGATCGTCGACCAGAACCAGCCGGCGGTGGCCTGCGAGCCGGGAGCCAAGTACCTGCTCGACAAGGCCAAGGTGCTCGGCACCGATGTCGCCAAGGCCGCCGGGGTGCTCGACCAGACGAACGCCAAGTGGGTCGTCAGCCTGGACTTCACCAACCCCGGTCAGGGCAAGTGGACCGCGCTGACCAAGGAGGCCTTCAACAACGAGGGCAACGGGTGTGACGAGAGCGCGGTCGGTCCGGACAAGCACTGCCGGGTGGCCGTGGTGCTCGACAACACCGTCGTCTCCGCGCCGGAGATCCAGGGCGTGCTGACCGGCCAGTCGCAGATCACCGGCAACTTCGACGGCAAGAGCGCCGGCCTGCTGGCCAACCAGCTCAACTACGGCGCGCTGCCGCTGACCTTCAACCCGCAGGAAGCGCAGACGATCTCCGCCACGCTGGGCACCGAGCAGCTCAGGGCGGGTCTGCAGGCCGCCGGCGTCGGCATGCTGCTGGTCGCGATCTACGCGTTCTTCTACTACCGCCTGCTCGGCTCGGTCATCTTCCTGAGCCTGATCCTGTCCGCCCTGCTCACCTACGGCGCGTTGGTGGTCCTCGGCCGGCAGATCGGCTTCACCCTGACGCTGGCCGGCATCGCCGGGTTCATCGTGTCGCTGGGCGTCGCGGCCGACTCGTTCGTCATCTACTTCGAGCGACT
>DASVVF010001091.1:0-2552 GCA_036386695.1 Catenuloplanes sp.
GTCTCCCCCGGCGTGCCGTAGATCAGATCCAGGCTCACCTGGTCGAACCCGGCCTCCCGCGCCTCGACGGCGGCCTGCGGCGCCCGTCCCGGGCTGTGCCGGCGGTCCAGGATCGCCAGCACCGCCGGCGCCGTCGACTGCATACCCAGCGAGATCCGGGTGTAGCCGGCCTTGCGCAGCCGCTGCAACGAGCGGGGGGTCACCGACTCCGGATTCGCCTCCGTGGTGATCTCCGCGTCGGCGGCCAACCCCCAGGTGGCGTGGATCCCCTCCAGGATCCGGGCGAGGTCGTCCGGGTCGAGCAGCGTCGGGGTGCCACCACCGACGAACACGGTGTCCACCCGCGGCGGCGGGCTCTCCCCCAGCACCCGGGCGGCCAGCGCCAGCTCGGCCAGCACCCCGTCGGCGTACGCCTCGCGGTCGGTCCCGCCCCCCAGCTCGGTGGGGGTGTAGGTGTTGAAGTCGCAGTACCCGCACCGGCTCGCGCAGAAGGGCACGTGCACGTAGACGCCGAACCCGCGCGCGCCGACGCCGACGCGCGCGGCGGCGGGCAGGGCGCCGTCGGGTGGTACGGGCTCTCCGTCGGGCTGCGGACCGGGCATCCCCCCAGTGTGCCCGCTGGGCCGCCCGGCTCCGCCGGCACCACCGGGGGATCCGTCGCGTCGCGGCCGAGCGGGGCGATTAGGGTTCGTTCATGACGTCGGCCACCCACGAGCTGGTCCGCACCGCGTACGGCCGCGGCGTCGCGATCCTCACCCTGGACAGTCCCGCGAACCGCAACGCGCTGTCGTCGGCGCTGATGACGCAGCTGCTCACCGCGCTGGCCGCCGCCGAGGCGGAGCCGGAGATCCGGGTGGTGGTGCTCTCGCACACCGGTCCGGTGTTCTGCTCCGGTGCCGACCTCGCCGAGACCGCCGCCGCCCGCACCGCCGGCGAGTTGCCGGTGCGGATGCTCGGGCGGGTCCTGGTGGCCCTGGCGGAGTGTCCCAAGCCCGTCGTGGCACAGGTCGGCGGGCCGGCGCGGGCCGGCGGCCTGGGGCTGATCGCGGCCGCCGACATCGCGGTCTGCGCGCAGGAAGCCACGTTCGCCTTCAGCGAGGTCCGGCTCGGGGTCATCCCCGCGGTCATCTCGGCCACCGTGCTGCCACGGCTGCACCCCCGGGCCGCCGCCGAGCTGTACCTGACCGGCGAGGTGTTCGACGGCCGGCGGGCCGAGCAGGTGGGTCTGGTCACGGCCGCCGTGCCGGCCGCGACGTTGGACGAGGCTGTCGGTAGCTACTGCGCGGCCCTGGTGCGCGGCGGGCCGAACGCGCTGGCCGGCACGAAGGCGCTGCTGCGTCGCCAGCCTGAAACCACGCTCCGTGACGAGGTGGAGGCGCTGTCCGCGCTGTCGGCGGACTACTTCGGCTCGGACGAGGGCCGCGAAGGGGTGGCCTCGTTCCGCGAGAAGCGCGAACCCCGATGGGTTCCCCGCGCGTGAGGTAGCCCACCCGGTCCGTGACCTTGCCACCCGGCGGTACGTTCCAGGGCCTCAGCGCCGGGCGTAACCTGGCTCAGAGACGATGGTGGGGGTGACGTTGCGTAAACGGTCAGCGATCGCGGGGGCCACGGCAGTCGCCATGGTCGCCGGTTTCGGCGCGTTCCTGGGGTTGCGGGATTGGGATCTGCCGCTCGGCCTGCCCCTACCGGCCCGGCCCGGGTGCACCGTGGGCATCGACCAGAGCCAGGTGAGCCTCAACCCCGAACAGATGGCCAACGCGGCGACCATCGCGGCGGTCGGCGTGCGGAGCAAAATGTCGGAACGGGCCGTGGTGGTGGCCCTGGCCACCGCCCTGCAGGAGTCGAAGCTGGAGAACATCCCCGGCGGCGACCGCGACTCGGTGGGCCTGTTCCAGCAGCGGCCGAGCCAGGGCTGGGGTACGCCCGAGCAGATCCGTGACCCGAGGTACGCGGCCGGCAAGTTCTACGTCGGGCTGAAGAAGGTGCGCGGCTGGGAGAAGATGCGGGTCACCGACGCGGCGCAGCGCGTGCAGCGCTCCGCGTTCCCGGAGGCGTACGAGAAGTGGGCCGACGACTCGTCGGTGCTGGCCAAGGCGCTGGTGGGGCGGGCCCCCGGCGCGGTGGCATGCACCCTGACCGGGGAGCCCGCCGCCCGGGGGGCCGCCGCTACGACGGCGTTGACCGCCGGCCTACGGCTGGACTGGGACCAGGCGGCGACCACGATGCCGGCGCCGGCGGTCGGACTTGCGGTGCCGGTGGCCGACGACCGGATCGGGTGGCGGTACGCGCACTGGCTGGTGGCCCACGCCACCTGGCGCGGCGTCGAGCGGGTCCGCTTCGCCGACCAGGAGTGGAAAGCCGCCTCGGGCGGTTGGACCCGGGTCGACCCGCAGCGCGCGGCGGGAACCCGCCAGGTGATCGCGGAGGTCTTCCGCGACCGGGAACCGTAACCCGCCCACCCCGCCCCTGCCCTGCCCTGGCCTGCCCGGCCCTGCCCGGCCCGGCAAAAAACCCCGCGCCGGACACAAACCCAAGGGGGCGCCTGACCGGAT
>DASVVF010001092.1:0-7830 GCA_036386695.1 Catenuloplanes sp.
GGACGTGCTGGCGGCGGCGCCGGCGTGGCCGATCGCCGACAGCGTCGAGAACTGGTCGCCGTCGCCCTCACCGGACGGCCGGGTGGTCTTCGTCTCCGACCGCAGCGGCGCCCCCCGGGGCTGGGTGCAGTCGACCGCACCCGGCACGCCGGCCCAACTCGACACCGGCGCCGAGCCGGTCAAGCAGGTCAGCTGGTCACCCGACGGCGATTGGATCGCCTACGTCGTGGCGCCGGGCGGCGCCCCCCGCACCGAGGTGTGGGTGCTGCGGGCCGACGGGTCCGGCCCGCGCCAGGTGGCCGGTTTCGACGCCGACACGGCCACCATGACCGGCTGGCTGCCCGGCACGACCCTGTTGATGGTCACCGAGACCGCCACCACGTCGCGTCCCGCCCTGGTCGATGTGGCCGCCGGCACCACCCGGGTGCTGGCCGAGGGCGACCTGATCGCTCTGCTGGACGTCACCCCCGACCTGGGCACCGCCCTGGTGCGGTGCGGCCCCCGTGGCGGCCGGTGGTTGGAGCTGTTGGACGTGGCCACCGGGGAACGCCGGCCACTGCCCGCCGGGGTCGGTGAGGGCTGCACCGACCAGGGTTGGTTCAGTGCCGACGGTCGCACCGTGTACGCCCGCACCGACGTCGACATGGAGCTCGCCGCGCTGGTCGCCATCGACCTGGACGCCCTTGCCGCGACCCCACCGGGGGCGCCGCCGCAGGCCGCTGACCCGACGCCGGGCGGGCCGGTGGTGCTGGCCCGCCGCCACGACGCCGAGCTGGAGGACGTCACCCTGGCGGCCGACCGGCGCACCGCCGTGCTGCTGTGGAACCGGTACGGCGGGCGCAGCGAGCTGGCGCTGCTGGACCTGGAGACCGGCACCCAGCGTTCGTTGCCGTCGCCGGCCGGCGAGGTCTTCGACGGCTGCGCGTTCGCGCCCGACGGTGGTCTGCTCTGCCTGACCGCGCAGAGCCCGGTGCAGCCCCGGGGGGTCTGGCTGGTCGACCTGACGGTCGGCTCGGCGTGGGCGCTCGGCGACGACCCGATGATCGCCTCCGCCCCGGTGGCTCCGCGCAACCAGGTCGCCCCGCAGCTGTGCGACCTGCGCTCGGGCGACGGGCTGCCGCTGTCGGGTTGGCTGTACCGCCCGGAGGGCGACGGGCCGTGGCCGACGGTCATCAGCCTGCACGGCGGCCCGGAGGCGCAGGAGCGGCCGCAGTACAACCCGCTGTTCCAGTCGCTGGTCGCCCGGGGGCTGGCCGTCTTCGCCCCGAACGTGCGCGGTTCGTCGGGCTTCGGCCGGTCGTTCGTCGAGGCGGACAACCGGGCCGGCCGGTACGGCGCGATCGCCGATGTCGCGGCGTGTGTGCAGTTCCTCACCGACAACGCGGTGGCCCGGCCGGACCGGGTCGCCTGCATCGGCCGCTCGTACGGCGGATACCTCACCTTGGCCGCCCTGGTCACCTTTCCGGAGATGTTCGCCGTGGGTGTGTCGGAATGCGGCATGTCGAACTTCGAGACGTTCTTCGAGCGCACCGAGCCGTGGATCGCCGCGGCGGCGGTGCGCAAGTACGGCGACCCGGAGCACGACCGGGAGCTGCTGCGCGACCTGTCACCGCTGCACCGGCTGGACCGGCTGGCCGCGCCGCTGCTGCTGCTGCACGGCGCCAACGACAGCAACGTGCCGGTCCACGAGTCCGACCAGGTGGCCGAGGCGCTGCAGGCGCGCGGGGCGCCGTACTCGTACGTCGTCCTGCCGGGCGAGGGCCATGACTTCGTGTCCCGGTGCAGCCGGGCCGAGGCGATCGCGACGACCGGCGCGTGGCTGGCCCGGCACCTGCTGCCGGACCACCGCTAGCCCGGTCGGCCCCGCTAGCCCCGGTCGGTTCCGTGCTCATCCTTCGGCAGCACCAGGGCGGCTGCCGCACCGGGTGCCCAGATCAGGGTCAGCGGTAGCAGATGCGCGACCTCCTTGAGGTGCCAACCGTTGTCCTGCCTGGCCGCCATGAGGATCCAGACCCAGACGACAAGGACGAAGACGGTCAGGATGCCCAACGCCTTCTGGTACACATGCGCGCGCAGCTCCATCTCCCGTTCGTCGAGTCCGGTGGAAAAGTGGAACAGCACCCGGCGGTACCCCCAGAGCAGCGCCCCGGCGCAGGCCAGGCAGAGGAACGCGGCCGGCAGGAACAGCCAGCCGTCGAACGGCCCGATCAGGGCGTCCACCCAGATCCCGGCCGCCCCGACCAGCCAGCCGGTCAGTACCGCCCAGCGCACCGGGGCATGCCCGAGCAGTCTTGGGTACAGCCGGTAACCGACCGGCTCGACGGTGTCCTGCGTTGTCATCGGGATGGACCGCCTTTCGTGGAGCCGGGATAGAGCTGGCTGGACAGTGGCGCGAAGGGTTGCCGCGAGAAGATCGCCTCGATCGGCAGTCCGAAGACCTCGCTGAGCCGCATGGCCAGGTCGAGGCTGGGGAAGTACTGCCCGCGTTCGAGCGCGCCGATGGTCTGCGGGTTGACCTCGACCAGCGTGGCCAACGCGGCCCGGGACAGTCCGCGTTCAGCCCGCAGCACCGACATCCTGTTGTAGATCCGAGCAGATGGGCTGGCAGGCACAACCAGATGTTGCGTTAACACAACACTCATGTCAAGCGGGGACGACGCGGCACGCGCGCGTCAGTCGTTCCCGCGCCGGGCGGGCCGTCGGAACCGGGTCCACGTCCGGGAGGTGCGCCTCGGCGGCACGGCCTCGGCGTCGCGATCGGTGCTGCTCGCCGAACGCTATGACGGCAGCCGGTATGGCCGATCAGATCGCCCGCCACTTGCCGCAACGTTGAGTGTGGAACCCGTGGTCGCTGGCGCGGATGGTCACCAGCACGCGTCGGGCGGAGTCTGCTGAGCCGTTCTCGACCACCTTGCCGTTGCGGCCGGTTCGCTGCCAGCGACAGCCGCCCCCTGGATGGCGAAGTACGTGCCAGGTTCGATCTCCGGGCCCACCCGGTACGTCCCGGACCCGAAGACCAGGACATCGCCTTCGGGCGTCCGGTTCTCTCCGGCCTGCAACGCGGCCCGCCAATGCCCGGCGTACGGGTGGCCGGGGCACAGCCGCAGGGCGCCGACCAGCGTGACGGCGACCTCCATGCTGACCTCGTAGGGCGGCCGCTGGTGAACGTCCTCGGGGTGCACCTCGGTGCAGGCGTCGAACACGGTGGTGAGGTCGTTGCCCTTCGCCCCGGACATCGTGTATGCGGCCAGCTCGATCGGCCCGACGGGTGCGACGCTCCGCTGCTTTCTGGAGTGGTTGACGGCGGTGACATCGCAGGCTCGGGCCCTCGCGGCCCACGGCGCCGAAAAATGGTGTCTGCCGTCGGCGCCGACCGCGATGTGGAACGACCGGCTACTGCGGTATTCGTGGTCCAGATAGCAGCTGAGCTCCACAGCGTTGCCTGCTCGCGGGACCGGTGCTTCGGGCGGTGCGCTGGTGGCTCGGGGGACCGGTGCGTCGGGCGCAGCGCTGGTGGCTCGGGGAACCGGCGCTTCGGCCGGCGTCCAGATGCCGGGGCGGACCGCCAAGCACCGGCAGCGACACCGACCGGTCCCCTCTCCGGACGGCGGCGGCACGGTGACGGTGCGCGTGGGTGATGTCCGAGCTGCGCGAACACTGGCTGCGCGGTGTGCGCCATGCCGGTGGCCCGGCAGGCGGCGTCAGGCATTGCCGCGCCGGGCAGCGGGAACCGGCTCCGTGACCGGGAGGTACGGCCGGGCGGCGCGGCTGCACCGCAGATGGGCGCGGGCCGGGGGGAGATCGGCGAACCGGCTCAGTCGATCCGTCACCGCGGCGACCCGGGCCGCCGCCCGCGCCGAGCCGGCCCGCACGGCATCCAGCAGTGCCACCCCGGCCGCCGAGCAGGCCTGCTCGATTTCCCCGAGGTCCAGATAGGTGCCGGCCAGGTCGGCACCGGCCAGCGCCGCCTCGCGCGGCCCGGCGGCGGTGTGCGGACCGGCGCGCAGCAGCGGCTCCGCCCGCAGCGGGCGCCCCAGGGCCGCCAGGCACCGCCCCGACATCGACCGCAGTTGCGCCGCACCGGCCCAGTACAGCCAGGCCGGGTCCCGGGACGGTTCGGCCTGTGCGGCGACGCGTTCGGCGGCTCCCAGGGCGCGCTCGGCCACCGCCCGTTGCCCGGCCAGCGCCGCCGCCAGGGCCACCCGGTGCAGCAGCACCGCCCGGCCGGTGGCGGACGACGTGCGGTGCCCACCGCTGTAGGCGGTGCGGGCCAGCAGCAGCGCCTGGGGGGCATCGCCGTACTCGACCAGCAGGTGGCTGGCGGAGGCGATCGCGTAGGCACCCAACGGCCGGTCGCCGGCCGCGGTGGCGGCGACCACGGCGAGCCGGTAGCCCGCCACCGCGGTCTGCCGGTCGCCGGCGTCGGCGGCCACCCAGCCGGCGAACTGCGCGGCGTCGGCGATCTGCGCCAACCGGCGAGCCGGCCCCCACCGCCTCGGTGCGGCCACCCGCCGCGCCGTGTCGACCAACTGCCGGCCGACCGCCCCGGCCAGGTCGATGCCGCCGACCAGGTCGTCGAGGCGCCGCAGGTCCGACAGCTCGACAGCCCTCCGGGGCGGCTGGCCCCCGCGGGGTGACCCGAATCGGTCCAACTCGACCCGGTGCGGGGTCGGCCGCACCGGCGGCCCGGCGACCCGGGCCAGTCGACCGCCCAGGGTGGACAGCTGGTCGGCGAGCCGGCGCACGTCGTCGTGCCCACCGGCCGGCGGGTCGGCGGACCCGGCCAACCAGACGTGGGCGAGCTGCGCCAACTCCCCGGGATGGCCGCCCCGGCCGGGCTCCACCGTGGAAGAGCCACGCGCCCGGGTCAAGGCCGCCGCGGTCGACAGCTGCTCGACCGGGGCGTCGAGCACCATCGCCAGCCACGCGATCCAGAACGGCCCCGGGATGCGCTCCTCGCGTTCCCAGCGCGACACCTCGTGGCGGGTCACCGTCGGCAGACCGGCGGCGGCGCACAGCTGCTCGGCGACCCGTAGCTGGCTGAACCCGCGGGCCAGCCGCAACCGCGTCAGCAGCGGGCCGATCGTCGTGCCGGCCCGCGCGGCGTGGTCGGGCGCGTCGGGGGACATGAATCCTCCAAGACAAGTCGCAGACGTCAGGCGACCCCCCCGTCACCGTCCGGCCCACCGCGTCGCGTCGCGGGGACCGACAGCTCCCTCTTGAACACAGCACGGAGGCCGGCGACGCGGCGCGCCGACCCGCTCGCCGACCGCACCCGGCTCCTCCGTGCTGACCTATCTCTACCGGACCGGTACGACCATTTGCCGAGGCGCTCGCGAGCCGCTCGGCGATGGCCGCCAAAGGTCAGATCAACGACACCGGAGGCCCGGTGTGACCGTCCCGCCCCCGGAGGCGTTGCCGTCCTGGTCGCCCCCCGGCGGAGCCGGCAGTATCGGTTGCGCTGCCGCCGGTGGGGCGGCCGCCGGTGGGGCGGCCGCCGGAGCCACCACCTACGCCTGGAAGACGAAGGTCCAGAATAAGGAGAACTTCTCCTGGGGTGAGTCCGTCGGCCAGATGGAGTGCCAGCAAGACATTCGTGGGGAACGCATTGGATCCCAAGCCGTGGCCGAGGTAGCGGGTTCACTCCGGAGGTGAAGAGATGAGCGTGGTGTGGGCGGCGACGTCACTGGAATCGGGACGGTTCTCCCCGAGCGAGAGACGTTCGGAGGAGGGTGAGCTGTCGGACCGCTTCAAGGAACTGCGTTCCCACGGGCAGGGTTACCTTGAGGTTCGGTTGCCGGACAACGAGTTTCCCCAGTTGAGCTTGGGCTTCCGGGATGATCATGCAGTTGTCCATCTGATCAACAACGCTGAGGGGATGTCGCTTCTCGTCGGAGATGGCACCGTTCCGTCGGGTGCCGTGGTCGAGGTCCCGATCATGGACGACCTGACGGAGTTCACTGGTGACTTTGCCTTGAGTGTCGATCGCGCGTGGGACCTTGTCTGCAACTTTATCCGCACGGGCCGGGCGGGCGATCTCGGCGATTGGTGCGAGTTGTCATCACAGCAAGTGCGAAGGGTCGGTACGACGGGATCTTCATGAGAACCAGTTTCGAGTTGATCGACGAGTCCGGCAACGACGAACGGATTCGTGAATTAGGGGAGTTTTTCCTGGCCCTGCAAGCCGAAGGTGGCGTCGACCACCGGCTCGCGGTGGCGTTGGCCCCTCGTTGGCTTCGTGATGCGTTCGCCCCAGAGCGATCCTCGGACGAGGGCGAAGCGTGGCTCGCGCAGTGGCGGACCGCAGCAGACAAGTTGTCCTTCGAGCGGGAGTCCGGCTGGACGGCAGCCAATTGGTTCCACTGGTTCTCGCCGAATAACGAGTTCTGGAAGCTTGGCGGCGTCCGCATCGATGTGGGCGGCCACCGGCTTGTAGTAGATCTGGATCATGTCGATGACCCGATTCCCGTTGAGGTGCTGAGATGGCTTGCGCTTGTGGGTAATCTCCAGGTCGGCAGCATGGTGAGGGTGCAGTGACTGCCCCCGTCCGGTCACGGTCGCAGATCACCATGCCCTCGCGCCCATACCAGACCGTCATACCATGACATATGTGCCTGATTTGAGTCCGCACACCTACTCCAACGCCCCAGGGGTCGGGCAGCGGTTGCTCGCCGTTGGATGGCTCGACCCGGCCCATCGCTTCCCCGCCGGGCCGGTGCCGGACGGGTTCGAGGCGCGCCTCGCGCGCCTGTGCGCCACGGCGACGGTCGCGCGCACGCGTGGAATACATCCCTGCCGGCTCCCGCCGTGCACGGGTGCGCGGGTGTGGCCCCCGTTGTCCATCGAGGTCGACGGCCGGGCCGTCCACCTGGGCGGGGCCGAGATCAGGGTCGGCTTCGGAACGGGCACCTGGTTCGCGGCTCCGGACCTGGTCTGTCATTACGTGACAGCGCACGGGTACCGCCCACCGGACGAGTTCGTAGCGGCGGTGCTGCGAGGCGATGCCGATCATGGCAGCTGAAGCCGTCGCCTCCTCGCCTGCGACGTCTACTTCCCCGCCGGGTCCGGGATCCTTCCCCGCCGGGTCCGGGGTCCGCGCAGGCGGCTTCCGGATCTTGAGGCGCTGACCGTGCGTTTCCGGTGGGTCTCGGAATAGGACCTGCCCGCGCACTGTCCGGTCCACCGCGTCGCGTCGCGGTGGACCGGACAGCCCCCGTTGCCCCCTTGCCCGAGCGGGCCGTCGCCGGCCACGCTCGTTCTCGGTACTGCCTACCGGACGGGTGCGACGTTTGGCCGGCACCCGCCGCGACCCCGGTGCCCGCATGCTGCGACAGTCGCGAATGGACCGTCCGGACTGCCTCGCCGGGTCGACACCCCTTACCGCCGGATGGCAGTGCCGTTACGTCACGGGGTCTTGACGCTTCGTGTCAGCCGTCCTTTACTCAGAGGGCAACGGGGGATATCGACGCACGCCTGTCCGCGCCCACATTGCTGGGTGCCGGGGCTTGCCGCGTGCGCATCGTCTCTCCCTACCACGTCCAGGAACGGCCGGGGGCCGTTCGAGAAGTCGTTGGAGGGACCAGAATGATCCACTTTAGAGATCCGATCAGGCGTCGCGTGAGGCTCGTGGCGATCGCCATGGTCTCGGCGTTGATCGCGGCACTGGGACTGGGCGTATCGGCGTCCGGTGCCGCGGCGGCGCAGGGCAACGTGCTCTACGCCGGAGGCCACTTCACGGCCGCCGGCGGGGTGCCGGCGAGCCGCATCGCCGCCTGGGACGGTGTCGACTGGGCTGCGCTGAAGGGCCCGGCCGGTGAGGGCGCGGACGGC
>DASVVF010001093.1:0-1979 GCA_036386695.1 Catenuloplanes sp.
ACGTGCGCAATGGCAACGTCTACGTCAGCAAGGGCGCCACCGAGCGGCGGCTGACCGACGGCGGCGGACACAACCGGCCGCGCTGGTCGCCCGACGGGCGCCGGCTCGCCTACCTGCGTGCCGGCCTGCTGTGGGTGATGAACGCCGACGGCACCGGCAAGACCCGGTTGACGACCCGGCCCGCCGGCGGCGCGTCCTGGTCGCCCGACGGCAGGTGGCTGGCGTTCTCCTCGTTGGGCTGCACGGGCGGGCCGGTGGTCTACCGGATCGCGGCGGCCGCCGCGGACCAGGCCCCCGAGGTGTTGTTCCCGACCGAGTGCCGGGACGAGGAACTGCCGGCCGCCGCCGCGGTCGCCGCGAAGCCGGTGGGCACGCTGAGCGAGCGGCTGCGCTCCGACGACGCGGTGGCGTGGTCCCCGGACGGCACCCAGGTGGCGTTCCGCGGCGGGCGTTGCGACGCCACCTACGACGCCTGCCTGACCGTGGGCACCGTGGCCACCGGCGGCGAGCGGGTGGTCGCCGCGTACGGCGGGGGCGGGCGTGAGGTGTCCGGCTTCGCCGCGGTACCGGCCTGGAACGCGGCCGGCACCCGGCTGGCGTGGACGGCGTACCAGGTGGCCGGCGGCGACGGCGAGAGCCTGCCGGTGCACGTGGTCGAGTTCGACCCGGCGACCGGCACCCGGCGCACGATCGGTGTCGCCGAGGACCGCGAGCTGAGCTACCTCGACGCCCGCCGGGCCGTGGTGACCGGCCGGCACAAGGCCAGCTCCTGGGTGCTCCTGGTCAACCTGGCCACCAACGCCCGGGTTCCGTTCCACGCCGGCTCGCAGCCGACCGCGCAGCCGCTGCCCCGTTGAGCGCGGCGGGTCGACCGGAAGCCGGGGGCGGCGTCGACCGCCCCCGGCGGTATTCTGGTCGGCCTGTTGAGCCCCGCAGAAACCGCCGGCACCGTGACCGGTTCCCGGCAGCACCCCGGGCTGGCGCGCACCTTCCACCCGCGCCGCGGCCGGATGGGCGAACGCCAGCACGACGCACTGAGCCGACTCGGGCCGGTGTACGGCCTGACCGTCGAGGACGGCGACACCGCACCGATCCGCCCCGCCGAGTTGTTCGGGCGGACCGCCCCGGTGGTGTTGGAGATCGGCTTCGGGATGGGCGAGGCGATCGTGGCCATGGCGGCCGCCGACCCGGGTCGGGACTACCTGGGCATCGAGGTGCACACCCCCGGGATCGCCGCGCTGTTGACCGAGCTGGAGCAGCGTGGGTTGGGCAACGTGCGGGTCGCCCGGGGCGATGCCATGGAGCTGGTCCGGCGGCTCCCCCCGGCCAGCCTGGACGCCGTCCACGCCTTCTTCCCCGACCCGTGGCCCAAGGCCCGGCACCACAAACGCCGCCTGGTCCACCCGGACCGGGTGCCGCTGCTGCGGTCCCGGCTGGCCCCGTCCGGGACCCTGCACTGCGCCACCGACTGGGCGCCGTACGCGCAGGCGATGCGCGAGGCGCTGGACGCGGACCCGGAGCTGCGCAACCCTCATCACGGGTATGCTCCCCGCCCGGCGCACCGGCCGGTGACCAGATTCGAGCGGCGCGGCGTCCAGGCCGGGCGGCAGGTCTTCGATCTGGTGTACCACCGCACCGCCAGCTGACGGTAGATCAAACGGTTTGCCGGATTTGGTGCCTTCCGTGGCTTTACCCTGGACCCCGGAGGTCGGCGCATGCGGCTTGAGGGGCCCGGTCGTACCGCCGTCGGGGCAGGCGAGGCAACGCTGGTGCCCGGCCGGCCGGTCGCGGTGGAGCTGGCACGCGGTGACCTGCTGCACCTCGCCGCCGACCAGCTGGCCGCGCTCGCAGCGCAGGCCGCCGGGGCGCCGACCGGCATGGTGCAGCTCATCGAGGGCGACCACGTCCTGCTCTACGGCGGCTACGGCCTGTCCGAGCGCTGGGCGCAACTACCACTGGCCCCGCTCTCGGCCACCCTG